>JAQUFE010000018.1:0-38946 GCA_028684815.1 Sulfurimonas sp. | reverse complement strand
GAGGTTGTGTCTAAAGTCTCAATCTTTGTGGGAGAGGGTGATAGAGCCATTGTTAAAGATAGGTTATATCTAAACAACACAGCAATAGGACATCAATATGGGAATGAAAAGGATAACGCTTTTTTCTCGCACATCTCAGATGATATAATCAGATATCCTAGTTACACAAATAATCTAGGTATAGATGTTCAAACATTTGATGTAGGAGTAGGTGGTTTAAATTTGGTCAAAAACGGTGATTATAGAGCTGAAATTAAATTCTCAACAACTCGCGATGATTACTTTCCAAGTTTGGCAATTTTTTCAACTAACTTGTATGAGCCTAGAGTTTGCTATAGACAAGAGTTATTTGCCATAGATGGAAATGCAATAGAAGATGCAAAAGTTGGCGACACAATTAGTGTGGGGACATGGATATCTAATATGAAAAAAGATGTAGCAGACATAAGCCTAGAGCCTGCTGATAAAGTTGAAATCACTGTAGAGTTAGATGATAAAAACCTTGAATATATTCCTAACTCTATGCAGATGCGAAATGTATATGAATCTGCTTTTACAAGTAAGACAGATAAGCAAGGAGATGACTTAGCTGAGTTTCTCTCTGCTACAAATAGAGCAAAATGGAGAGTTGGAGTAGGTGCGAGTTCAACCCATGGCGGTAAGCTAACTCCTAACTATACTGCTTCAGATAGTAATAAAGCGTTTGTAACATTTCAAGCAAAAATTCTTCAAAAAGGTGACATAAATATCAACAATATCTATAAAGTCTCTTATGAAAATCCCCAAATAGGCGTTCGTTTTGGGGATGAATCGCCCATTAACATAGGACTTTGTGCTGATATTAACACCTCTTTAGGCGTAGTTGGTGTACTAGGAAAGTTTAATGTTGTAAACATAAATGGTGGAAATGGTGATTATAACAATCCTAAAAGCTCAAATACATGGCTAACAACACAAGTAGTAAATAGACCTTTTAGTGTAAAAATCATATCCTTAAATGAGAGTATGAATGCTCTACAATCTTTTGTGGGAGAGTTAAAAATTTCTCTTATAGAAAATCCATATTCTAATGAAGATAGTGATGCTATTAAACAGAAAAAGTGTGATAATTCCGTCCCTATCTTTAATATTACAAGTCTTAACTTTAGCGGAACTAATCAGGTGAAGCAATTTAACTATAGCAAAGCTACAAGAGCCGCACTATTTAAAATAAGCTATGAGGAAAATGATGAAATAAAACATGCTTGTTCAGTAGATAGCTTTGCACTGCGTCCAGATAGGTTTGTGCTTAGTAAACCAGTAGGCGAAAATATAGAGCTTTTAACTTCTGCACAAATATATAAGTTTCCTCTTATAGCTTCACAGTATGGAGAAAGTACACCAACTCCTAACTATAATATTTCTGCTTCTAACAATAATTTTTTAACTTTAGGAAAAACTCTGTATACGCCTAATGGAGATATAAAAGAAGAGTTAAAAGGCTCACTTGAGTTTGCATCAACGCCCTTTACCATAATAGATGGTCAAGCTGATATTGGTATGGCATTTACAGATGTTGCCAAGGTCAATATCAAAATGATAGATAAAGCATGGGCGATGGTTGATATAGAAAATGAAGATACATACCCAGAATGTAGCTCAACAGGGGCTTGGATATGTGGAGACATAGATGCTACTTTTATACCAAGCCACTTTGCCTTAAGTGATGTAGTTTTGCATAATAATAAAGATTCTTCTTTTACATATCTCTCTAGTGATCTTAATATGTCAGCGCCACTCTCTCTTACACTAACAGCTCAAAATAGGTTAAATGAGACAACACAAAACTTTGATAAAGAGTCTTGGCAAAACAGGGTAAGTATTCGTGTTGCTGTACCTACTATTACAAAAGCAACAGAGTTACAACCAAAGATAAATGAGATAGAGGTAAGTCAAAATCTAGATTTTGAAAAAGGCGTAAAAAAAATTTCTATAAGTGATGATGAAATTATTAGCCAATTATCTTTTAACTTTAACAGAGCCGTAGATACACCTATAAATCCATTTGTGGTAAAGGGGAGTGATATAAATTTAACCGCTATATCAAGTTATACTGCTAATGGTAAAACAGTAAATATTGAAGGAAAGGAAGTTGCTGATAATAACGCAACATTTATCTATGGTAGGACTCATGCGCCAAGACAGAGGTATGTTGGTGATAGTGGAAGAGCTTTTATCTACTACGAAGCGTACTGTTTTGGTGATGATAGCAATAAATCACTACTTCCTGATGGACTAGATTCAAATAATACAAATGATTTAAGATGGTTTATAAACTCAAAGCACAACACGCTAAGTGATGGCAATATTACCAATGATGCGATATCTGAAAAAGGCAATACTTTAGTAGTGGAGAGCTTTGATGATAGGGATGAAAATACACCTCACATATCTACAGTAAAACTAAACTATGATGATAGAACTTTTGGTTACCCATACAAAACCACCATGGAGAATAATGCCTCTAGTTGGTTAATACACAATCCAAAAAATCCAGATGCTACAACAAATGAATTTTCTGTTGAGTTTTCTAGAGAAAGTGGTGGCTGGAGCGGTAAACATGATACTAACACAGTCACAAAAGATCATAATGTGACCAATACTAATAGGAGAAGCATGTGGTAAATGGAGCTAAAGGGCTAAGCAGAAGAGCTTTTACTCTAATAGAGTTAATTTTTGCTATTGTGATTATCTCCATAGCTGTTATCTCTCTTCCTATGATGACTCAGGTAAATAACAGAGGCATCGAAAATAGTATGGTCTCTGAGGCCATATTTGCAGCCTCTACGGAGCTAATGAATGCATCTGCTGGATACTGGGATGCTAACTCCATGCATGATAATAATAGAAGTCATCTCTCAAGAGTTATAGATATTGGTTCTATGTGTGAAAATAATAGTAGTAGTCCAAGACATAGACTTAGACCTGGGCATATTGCTCAACCTCTGCATAGAAGGTGTTTAGATAGCAGCACAATCGTTGCAGTAAATGAACCAAACAACATCTATCCAAATTTAAACAATGCCGTCCACACAAATAGACATATGTTTCTCTCTACCAATCCTCAAGCAAGTGGATATAAAGATAATTATAAGAGTTCACTTTTTGTAGAACAAATAAATGATATAAAATATATGCAAATAGAAGTAACTAATTCAAAGGAAGAAGTTGTAACTATACTTAAGATGCAGAGTGCTAATGTTGGTGAGATAGACTACTATAAGAGGACTCTTTAGTGAAAAATCGGTCTGCTTTTACAATGATAGAACTCATCTTTGTTATAGTAATCATGGGGATTTTGGCTAAGTTTGGTGTAGAGTTTTTAGCTCAAGCCTACAATAATTTCATACTATCAAAAACTAACAATGTCTTGCAATCTCAAAGTACTATGGCAGTAGAGACCATTGCCTCAAGACTGCAGTATAGAATCAAAGACTCAATCATTGCAAGACAACCAGGTGTAAAATTTGAATCATTGGCAAGTTCTACCCTTGATGATAAAGCAACAGTTTTAGAGTGGGTAGCAAGTGATATAGAGGGCTTTCGTGGAACGTCATTGCCACTATGGAGCGCAATTATAGACTTAAATGCTTCAACAGCTACTCTTTTGAAGTCTCCAGAGACAAACACAACAGCGCTTAGTGAGCAGATTGAAGCACTATCTCATGGAAGCGGAACAAGTATAAATGATGCTGCTTTGTATTTTGTAGGTTCTGATAGTGATATAGGCGGATATGGGTGGGATGGAAACCCTATCACAACTCAAAACTATGTAGTGCATCCTATTAAAGCAAGTGATAAAAATGATGAGTTTATCCCTGTAAATGGTGCAACTAAGGAGAGTAATAGTTTTGCAGGAGTTGATGTATATGAGTTCTATCAACTTGCTTGGACAGCTTATGCTGTGGTTCACTCAGATGATGGTAGCTTAAGTCTACATTATGATTATCAGCCTTGGAATGGCGATACCTATTTAGTTAAAGCTGATGGTAGTGCAACAAAAAATCATCTAATAATGCAAAATGTTAGTACCTTTAGATTTAAGGCTATCGGTTCTGTTGTGAAGATTCAGGTTTGTGTCAAGAGTGATATTATTGATAAAAGTGAAGATGGAGGCTATTCGTTATGCAAAGAAAAAACTATATTTTAAATAAAAGAAATTCTCTGCATCGCTCTGGCTTTGCTATGATTATGGCAATAATCGCCATAGTTATCATCTCAACTATTATGGCATTTTCTCTATCTCTAACCACACAAACTGCTAAGACAACAACCGACACATATCTCTATGAACAAGCTGTTTTATACTCTAAGAGTGCAGCGGAGTTAGCACTTT
Organism: Sulfurimonas sp.; assembly: GCA_028684815.1. Taxonomy (GTDB): domain Bacteria; phylum Campylobacterota; class Campylobacteria; order Campylobacterales; family Sulfurimonadaceae; genus Sulfurimonas. The sequence continues at coordinate 34,571 of JAQUFE010000018.1, read as the reverse complement.
TAGAAATTGCAAAAACAAACATTGCAGAAGATGGCTGTTTAAATAGCTTTGAGACAGACTTTCCTGATGAGTTAGGTAAAGAGAGCCTATTTCAAGCAAAGGTTACTATGAAGTATGTTTATAGTGCAGAAGTAACAGGATGCGATAAATATTTTATCATTACAACCCCTGAACAAAATGGAACTGTTCTGATGGATATAACAATCACGACTAAAGATGCAGTAGCAACAGAACCTATACGTTACTTCAGAAGAAGCGTACAAAAACTGTAGCTATAATAAGCTTTTAATGATATAATTCCAAAACTAAACTATTAAATAAAGGACTATCAATGAATATTTCTCTAGCAGGAAGACAGTTAGAACTAACTGAGCCTATCAAAGCTCACATGAATACTTCTATTGAGACATTGGCTAAGTACAACATGGATATTATATCTGTAAATGTTGTAGCATCTACACAAACAAAAAAGGGTAAAGAACACTCTGTGGTTGAGTTTGTTATAAATCTTGCACACAAAAATTCAGTTGTTATTAAACAGAGTGATCCTGACTTATATGCAGCTATTGACCTTGCAATAGCAAGAGCACAAAAAGCTATCAGACGTATGCATGACAAAGAGGTAACTCATCGTCAATCTGGCATCAACGAGATGAAAGCTGAAAGTGTAGATATTAAAGCAGAAGCAGAAGCTAGCGAAGATGAGATTATTCCAGTAGAGTTAGACCTTTACAAGCCTCGTGAAGTTGAAGATGTACTAAATGACCTAAAAGAGAGCGGAAAGCTATTTGAAATCTTTTTAGATAACGAAGATAAAACTCGTGTTCTATACAAAAGAAATGACGGAAGATTCGGCTTATATTAAGCCGTTTTTTTGCAAATTAGGCTTTTAGGCGTGCTTAAATAATGGCATGTTCTACGGATGAACCTCGCCTAGTTTGCGAGGTTAAACCTCGCTTGCAAAGAGTTCTTATCTCGCCCAAACGATGCTTTTAGGAATGCTAACTCTTGGCATGTTCTACGATGAGCTTCACGCAGAGTGACCTTAAAATTCAATTTATAAACTCTATATAATCACTTTAAATCATCTTTTACACACTTTACTATCTCTTCATCTTCTGCTAAATCCACCCACTTAAACTGACTTCCACTCTGAGTAGCACCTTTTAGCAAATCGCCACCTTTTCTAAACTTCAAATCAAGATTTGCAATATCAAAACCACTAATAGTCTCTACAAATCTCTCTAATCTTTCAGAGCTCTTTTGGTTCGTATATAGATAACAATATCCTTGAAGTCCAGTCCTACTCACTCTTCCTCTTAGCTGATGCAAAGTTGAGAGACCTAGTCTTTCAGCACCAACAATAACCACAGTGCTAAGCCGTGGAAGCGAGATGCCAACCTCTACCACAGTTGTAGCTATAAGGATGTCGCCTCTCTCTCTAAAGTCTAGTAAAACTTCTTCTTTTTGTTTGTCCTTACCATGTGTTACATAGACATTCTCGAAGTTTTTCTCCCAGTATCCTCTTGCTTCTTCTATACTTTGGTAGTCGAAAAACTCACTCTGCTCAACTAGAGGATAGACTAAAAGCACTTGATTATTTTTGCCTATCTCCTCTTTTATATGCAAAAGTAGCTCTTTAAAGTCACTCTTGCCAATAACTTTGCTTGAGATATTTTTTACAAATGGAGTAGTTGTGATTAGGCTTACATCTATGTGCGCTGTCTCTATCATGGCTTGAGTTCTAGGGATGGGAGTTGCACTAAATTGTAAAAAGTGAGGCTTTAATGCTCCCTCGCTTACAATTTTCTCTAAGAGATTTCGTTGAGCAGTTCCAAAACGATGCTGCTCATCAACCATAACTAAAGCTGCATCTGGTAGCTCTCTGTAGAGTAGGGCATGAGTTCCTATAATAAAGTCATACTCAGATAAATCTAATTTTTTAGACTTGTTTGTAACTAAGGCAGACTTTATATGAGGAAGAAATTTTTGTGCCTCTTCAAAGAGTTGATTTGCCAAAATAGTAGTTGGTGCCATCAGTATAGAGCGATGAGGCAGCATCATAAAGGCAGATGCCAAGATAACCATAGTCTTACCACTTCCAACATCTCCAACTATCATCCGCTTTGAAGCTACATCTTTTGCGAAGTCTTTTTGTATATCTTCTATAGTTTGTATCTGCTCATCTGTTAGAGTAAAGGGAAGAGTAGATGCCCACGACTTAAACTCAGATGCCACACTTACCAATGGTTTAAAGTATCTTCTTTTTTTAGAGAGCACTCTCATATAGCAAAAAAGTTCCAAATACTTTAGTGCATCTATGGTTTTTATATCTAACTCTTTTAGGTTCATAATAGTTTTAGGAAAGTGTAGAGATAGAATCTCTTCTGCTATGGCTTCTTTTAAACCCTCATTTAAAAGAGCCTCTAGTGTGAGATTGTTTTGAATGAGGCGAGCCATCACATCAGACCTTAGTGCTGACTTGTACTTAGGAGTAATAGCGCCAACATTTGCTGTTTTTCTAGGCATTGACATGCTGCAAAGCCCAGCGTTACAGTTTATAACTCCATAAAAATAATCTCTCTCCCCCACTTTAAACTGATGGAGCATATATGGTTTTGGGCGAAACATTACGCCATTTAGGGTATGACCTAAATTGTGCGCAAAAAAAGTTATCTGTATGGAGTTTGCAGAGCGAAAAACCGATTCAACTGTAGCATCTATGAGTTGTGGTTTTGCTAACTCTATCTTAGAGTGCAGTGTTAAATCTTCATAAGAGTGAGGGATATTTAAAGCAAGTTCGCACCAAGAGTTAACACCTAGTTTTTTAAACTTTGCTTGCATATCTTTTGTGAGATTCATCTTATTATCCTTAAAGTACCTAATGCTACCCTATTTTATAAATCTCACGCAAAAGTATTGCAAAGTGTCATATAATGCTAAAAAAATAAACTTTGAAAAAAGCTTTGGTTTTATGAGTTGCTACGATTATAATTATATTTTTCTTGGTGAATAAGTGCAAAAATAGATATTAACTCATCTTCAATCATATAAATAATAGTGTAGCCTTTAAATATCAAATCTCTAATATTTTCATCATCATGGTAGATTGATTTTCTATGTTTATATGGCATGTGTATAATATCTCTACATGATGCAATTAACTCATCTTTAAATTTTCTAGCTGCTAAAGGGTTATCTTTTGCGATGTACTCTAATTTTAAAGCTAAAGAATCAATAAAACTCTCTTCAAATCTAATTTTCATACGCTTTTATAACTGCTTCAAGCTTTGCCTCTGTTTCTTCTAGAGAGTAGAACCTAGCTACATTGCCTTTAATTTTTTCTACTTGTGTAGATACGAATTGTCTATCTTTCTCAAAGAGTGCCTTTTCAACTTCTTTTCTAACTATCTTTTCAAAATCTTCACTTTTTAATAATATAAGATCAAGTTTATTATTTTTTAAAATTCCTATCTTCTCCAACTCTTTTTTATATAGTTTAGATGCAATAGTTGCAAAATTTTTTGCAACTTCTGTTGTACTAAATAATTCATTTGCATTATAAACAACCATAATAACCTCCTTAATTACGCATGTTATTACACCTATTATACAAGATTTTTGCTCAAATGATAACTATTTTAGATTTTGTTTTTGATGCCTATATTATTCATCTATTTTTATCTTTGCTAAGAAAAAATTTACTTAGTAACTATCGCAAAACTTAGCTCTAAAATCTCTTTGTGGTTTTTGATAAACTCATTTAAATCTTTGAGTGTCAATTTCTTTATAAGCTCTAACTCTTTTTGTGAGTGACCTAGTTCTTGACCTTTGTAAAACTCCATAAATGTGCGGTTTAGTCTTTGACTCATTGTCTCAGCTCTAAGTGGCTCACTTCCTAGAAGAAACTTTTTAGTCTGCTCTAGCTCGTCTTCTGTAACACCACTCTTTACAAACTCTGCAATAACCTCTTTTACACTCTTTTGTGCAACTTCAAGAGAGTCTAGTTTTGTTTGCAAATAACCAGTTAAATAGCTACTTGATTTGCTCACACTTAGTCTTGCATAAGCAGAATACGCCAAGCCTTGTTTTACTCTTATCTCTTCCATTAGACGCGAGCCAAAACCACCAGTTCCAAGTATAAAAGTAGCAACTTTAGCTTTGTAATAATCCACAGAATCGTAGTCTATATTGTATGGCGAGCCAAAATAGACATAGGCCTGCTCAGTCTCTCTTTTTAAGATACTCTCTTGCACTTTTTTATTTACCTCATAGTGAGCAAGTTTTTTTAGCTCTCCCTTTGGCATCGAAGCTATAATCTTTTGTATCTCTTTTTTTGATTCTTCTATATCTATATCGCCACCAATTGCAATGATAAGCTTTGAGCTAACTAGATGCTCCTCTAAAAAGTTCTTAACATCTTTAAGCTCAATACTCTCAACGCTCTTCAGTGTTCCAGAAGATGGATTTGCAAGCGGAGTATCTTTAAACAGAAGTCTCTTTAACTCATTAGATGCTACATAGTCAAAGTCATTTTGCTTAGAGCTTAGTGAGCCTAGAGTTGTAGTCTTTACTTTTTTAAGTGCATCTTCACTTATATTTGGATCACTTAGAAGTGCTTGAAGTTTTTCTAGCCCTGTGCCAAACTCCTCTTTTAAGCATCCAAGTTCCATCACAAAAGTTTCACTCCCTGCATGAGATGAGATATGTATAGCTCTACTCTCTAGTGACTCTGCAAAAGCAGATGAACCAAGCTCTTTTGTTCCCTCTCCAAGTATTTTTGCACTAAACTTTGCAAGACCTGCTTTTTTAGTATCTGTTATGCTTCCACTATTTTGGAAGATAAACTGCATGTTTACTAGAGGGAGTCTTCTATCTTCTTCAAAAATTACTGGAACTTTAAAGTTCTCAGTTTCTATGTATTGTATTGTCGTTGCCATTATTATTTGTCCCATCATTAGTAAAGTAAAGAAAATCTTTTTCATCATTTTATTATGTTCTCCTATTTTCTAAGCAATGCTTAGTAAATATTCATATCACAAAAGGCGAGATTTTGCTTAAGCAAACCTCTCTAGTGTTTCATAAGCTGTATTCCTTACAGCTGGAATCTCACCTATATCTTTTATAAGTTCGACCATTTGTTCTTTTGCCATTGAGTAAGCTGCACCAGCACTACTTACTACATTTTCTTCCATCATAGTAGAACCTAAGTCATTTGCCCCAAATCTAAGTGCCATCTGACCGATATATGCACCTTGAGTTACCCATGAGCTTTGGATATTTGGCACATTGTCTAAGTATAGTCTTGCGACTGCTAAGAGTCTTAAATATCTGTTTGAAGAGGGTTTATCCATATCTGGGATGAGTCTTAAAAGCTCAGTATTTTGCCCTTGAAAACTCCACATGATAAAGGCGCGAAAGCCACCAGTCTCATCTTGAAGACGTCTTATCATATCAAAATGCTCGATAATATCCTCATCACTCTCAACAGTTCCATACATCATAGTAGCTGTACTCATGATGTCAAGTTTATGGGCTTTTCTATGTATATCTATCCACACTTCTGAGTCTATCTTTTTTGGTGCAATGATATCACGAACCTTGTCACTAAGTATCTCAGCTCCAGCTCCTGGGATAGATGCCAAACCTTTGATTTTTAGTCTCTGCAGCACCTCTTCAACACTTATGCGAGAGACTTTTGCGATGAAATCTATCTCGATAGATGAAAAACCATGAATAGTGATTTGCGGATATTTAGTATGGATATGCCCAACCAAATCTTCATACCACTCTATCTTTAGTTTTGGATGAACTCCGCCTTGAAAGAGGATTTGAGTTCCACCGATTTCTAGTAGCTCATCTATTTTTGCATCTATCTCATCAAATGTTAAGACATAAGCATCTGCATCTTTTTCATGTCTATAAAAAGCGCAAAACTTGCAATCAACCCAGCAGATATTTGTATAGTTGATATTTCTATCTACTACAAAAGTTGTAATGCCTTTTGGATGCAACTCTTTCTTGCGCTTAGATGCCATGATGCCAAGTTCTTTTAAGTCAGCATTTTTGATTAAGTCTAGCGCTTCTTCTTTACTTAGTCTCTTCATAATTCTCTCTTTATTTTCTAGCTTCATCGATAATAGCACTTAGACCTTTATCCATAGCGTCTAGTTGTTTATTATTGCTAAGTTTAAAATCTGTCTTAAGAGTGCTTACATCTCTATATGCAATTTTGACGCCAGACTCTTTAAAAACTAAAACACGCAGAGGCAAATCTAGTGCACTCAAGATGTCTTCTTGCATCAGTTTTGTACCAGCTTTTGGATTCCCAAAGAGTATAACTTTAGCCTCAGGTAGCTGCATCTCAACAGCTTTAGCATTTTGCTCATGGTCGATGATGGCAAAGACTTCAAAACCCTTTGAGGTGACAATTTCTTTGATGTTTTGGATAGTCTGTGAGACGCTATGGTTGCTCTTTACTACTTTTAAATCACTAGCACTTAAGTTTACTAGAAAAGCTAAAAGTAGGAAAAGATTTTTCATACTTTATGCAACTTCTTTATCTTTAGAGATGGCATCTAAGACACCATTTATAAACTTAGGAGATTGCTCAGTTCCAAATGCTTTTGTAATCTCAACTGCCTCGTTTATAACCACAGCAGAGTCAAGTTCGCCAAATAAAATCTCATATGTTGCAAGCCTAAGTGTAGCTCTTTCTATGGATCCAAGTCTCTCGAAATCCCAATCTTTTAAGTGCTTTATGATGGCTGCGTCACAAACTTCAAGATTTTGCATTACTCCATCAAAAAGACCTAATGCAAAGTCTTTTTGCTTGTTACGAATCTTTTTTTCTTCAAGTATCTCATCTGTATGTTCAGCAATATTTCCATTTCCCAAATCATAAGCGTATAAAAGGCTCACTACCGCCATACGAGCGTGATGACGAGTAGCCATTATAGGTTCTCGTAAAGGTCAATCATTTCAATAACCGTAGTCATTGCTTCAAAACCTTTATTCCCAGCTTTTGTTCCAGCTCTCTCTATCGCTTGCTCGATTGTGTCAGTTGTAAGCAGTCCAAAAGATACTGGTTTTTGGTACTTTAGACTCATAGTAGCGATGCCTTTTGTAGCCTCAGCAGATACATAATCAAAGTGTGGAGTTGCCCCGCGGATAACTGCACCCAAAGCACAGATAGCATCGTATTTGCCTGATGAGAGAAGTTGGTCAACTATCATTGGAAGCTCAAATGCACCTGGCACTAAAACATGAGTAAGATCGCTATCATCTCCGCCGTGGCGAGCAAATGCATCTTTTGCACCCTCAACTAATCTATCAACTATAAAGTGGTTCCATCTCGTACTAACTATGGCAATTTTTTTACCATTTACAACTTTTAACTTACCTTCGATCAACTTCATCTGTTTTCCTTATATTTATGTTTACTACTATTTTGGAGTCTTTCTCGTTCCATCCTCTCCTGAGGTGGAATGCATATATCTTTAGCATCTACTTTATATGCGTTCCCACCGAGGACGGTGGGAACGAGAAACTTTTTCTCGTTCCATCCTCTCCTGAGGTGGAATGCATATATCTTTAGCATCTACTTTATATGCGTTCCCACCGAGGACGGTGGGAACGAGAAACTTTTTCTCGTTCCATCCTCTCCTGAGGTGGAATGCATATATCTTTAACATCTACTTTATATGCGTTCGCACCGAGGACAGTGGGAACGAGAAGAAGCTCTAAATCTCTCTTATTTTCTTAATTGTTTTTATTAGATTTTCTAACTCATCCAATTTTATCATATTTGCTCCATCGCTAAGCGAGATGCTAGGGTCAAAATGTGTCTCCATAAAAAAGCCATCAACTCCAACAGCCGCAGCTGCTTTTGCTAAGTATGGAACAAATGAGCTATCTCCACCAGTTTTTCCGCCTACTGCTGTTGGCATCTGAACTGAGTGAGTAGCGTCAAAGATAACAGGTGCGAACTCTCTCATGGTAACTAAGTTTCGCATATCTACAACCATATTTCCATATCCAAAAGAGTTTCCTCTCTCGCAAAGATAGACACCGTGCTTTTTAGCATTTTCATAACTAGCGTCTTTGCATCCTCTAGTTTGAAGGACTTTTAGAAGTGGATATATCATCGCATCTCCACTTAAAAACTGACCTTTTTTGATGTTTATCTTAGCATCAGTTTTTGCACAAGCAACAAGTAAATCTGTTTGACGGCATAAAAATGCAGGAATCTGTAACATATCTGCCACTTCTGCAACTACTGGAACTTGAATTGACTCATGTACATCGGTCACGACTTTATAACCAAAATCATCTTTTACTTTTTGCAAAATCCTAAGCCCCTCATCCATTCCAAGTCCGCGAAAACTCTCTAATGAAGTTCTATTGGCTTTGTCAAAACTAGCTTTAAAATAGAAGTCTATAGACTCATCTGCATGGTATTTTTCCAAAGATTTAGCGATTTTAAAAATATTTTCTTCACTCTCAATAACACAAGGTCCACTTAGTAATAGCATTCATCTACCTTAAAATAGGGTTTAAAAATTCGAAAGGATTATATCATATTAGTTATTTATCTCTAGCTACCATAATTCCAGCAGCAACAACTAGTAAGATTCCGAGTGTGGTTAAAAAGGTTGGAAGTGAGTCGCCTAAAAGCACTCCAACAAAGATGGCAAAGACTATATTTGTGTAACTCACAGCCCCAACTATCCCAGCTTTTGTCTCTCCATAAGCTTTTGTCATATAGTATTGTGAGAGAGTGCCAAGAACCCCAAGACCTATGATATAGAGCCAAACCACGCCACTTGGCATTATAAATTTGCCTAGCATAAAGTCTAAAGATGGCAGATCTACAAATTCTGAGAGTATAAAAAGAAATATAGGCCCTAGAGTTCCTACTAGCGTAAAAGAGAGCACAATAACCCTTGTGTCATAATACTTTCTAAGCTCTCTGATGGAAGTGTAAGCAAGAGCGGCTCCTACTCCACTAAAGATGCCAAGCAGGTCATATTTTGTAAAGCCAATAGCGTCAGGTTGGGCAATTAAAACAATCCCACAAAACCCTAAAAACACAGCAAGCCAAGCAGATAAAGAGAGTTTTTCGCTTAAAAATGCCCAAGCAAAGATAGCAGTAAAAATGGGTGCGGTTTTTGAGTAAGTTACCGCATCTCCAAGTGGGATATTTGCGATATTGTAAAAGTAGGCAAGTAGTGCGCTAAAGCCCATCAGTCCACGAAAAAAGAGTAAAAAAGGTTTTCCGCCAATCTGCTTCATAGGGTTTTTATATATTGTAAATCCGATAAGGACTACGCCAAAGAGATTTCTAAAAAAAACAACTTCAAGTGAAGACATATGCTCTGAAGCCAACTTTGCAAAGGCTCCCATAATGGCGAACATAAAGGAGGCTAAGAGCATATATTTTACGCCCTTATTTAAACTTCTAATTCTATTCATAAGTCGCATTATACCAATGAAAAGTAAGTTATTAACTTCTATTTCGTATAATTGCGACAATTAAAAAAGGAAATTTATGGGCAATTTAATACTACTGCTAGTTATTGGCGGTTTTTTCTACTGGATTTTTAAGAGTTATTCTAAGTACACAGCGTACTCACAAGAGGCTTTTAAAAATTTCTCTATTACAAAAGAGGCGTTAGCTAAGAGTGATTTGGGGCTTTTTGTAGCATTAGTTGCAAAGGTTGCAAAGGCTGATGGAAGAGTAGATGCACTTGAGGCTGAACTTGTTGGTCACATGTTTGACGACATCTCAAATGTTTTCCCAGAACCAAGCAAAACAAAGAGTATCTTAAAAGAGATATTTGATGATGAAAAAGATAAGACTCACAATACGCAAGAGATAGCTAATAAACTAGGGCAAGCCATAAAAAGAGATAAGTCAAAACAGCAACAGTTTATGGGTTTTTTGATTCAGTTGGCTTTTGTTGATGGTGAAGTATCTGCTAGCGAAGACTTAGTTCTTCAAACTATTGCAAGTGCCTTTGAGTTTAATCCAGATGCTTATCATGCCATATACGACCAGTTTGAGAAGATGATGCAAAACATCCAACCAAAAGCGAATATATCTGACGCTTATAAACTTTTAGGTGTAAAAGAAGACGATGATATGGCTACTGTTAAAAAAGCTTATAGAAAACTTGTTCGTGAGTATCATCCTGATATTATTAAGTCTCAGGGAAAAAGCGAGAAGTATATGCAAGAAGCGACGGCAAAGACTCAAGAGATAAATCAAGCTTATGAGATGATAAAAAAAGCAAAATCTTAAAAGGAACAAAGTATCAAAAAAATTATATTAACTTCTCTTTTTTGTCTAAGTTTAAATGCAAGCGAATATGGTTCGCTTCTGTTTCATGGAAACTGCGTGACCTGCCATCATGAGACAAAAGCGATATCAGCACCTTCTACTGTAGAGATAAGAGAGAAATATCTTAGCGCATTTGCGGATAAGGAAGAGTTTTCAGACTATATGGCGACATGGGTAAAAGAGCCAAAAGAAGAGACTTCACTTATGTTAGATGCCATAGCAAAGTACGGACTGATGCCAAATCTTAGTTATGAGTTAGATGCTTTAAAAGAGATATCTGACTATATCTATGAGACTGACTTTACAAAAGAGCACGGAGGGCACTAAAGTTTATAGTTCAGACTGCCTTCTCCTGAGTTCAATTCACATTGAAGTCTCTCTCCCAAAAAAAATCTATCCAATCATCTGCTTCATTTATCCAAAAATCAGGTTCATAAACTGATGTTTTTTTATAAAAAAGTGTAGCGGTTTTAAACTCTACTTTTGGATGATTTGCGCTGAGTAACTTGACTATGGCTTTGAGTGTTTTTCCGCTATCTGAGATGTCATCTACAATTAACACTCTTTGTATATTTTCAAGTCTGCACCCTTCGTTTATGCAAATCTTGTCTCTTTTTTTTGATTTGTCATAAAGCTCAGTGTTTAATGTCTGCACATTCCTGACATTTAGTCCTTCTGCTATGGCATGAGAGAGAGTAAGTCCACCTCTAGCAATGCCAATTAAGACCTCTGGTTGGAACTCTTTTACCTCTAGGAGCAGTTTGTTTGTATCTGTTTTAAAGTTATCATAATGGTACTGTTTCATAGCGGTATTATACAGAATTATGCCCATAGTTGATAAATATTGTTTAAGACTAATCGTAGTATAATCTTTAATCGAACTTTCTGATTAATCTATAAAATAAATCCCGTGCTTGATTTGGGATCCAACTTAAGAATTGTTCAGAGCATTCAATCATTAAAAGGAGATTGTGTGATTAAAACTTTATCATCAATCGTGTTAGCAGGTTTAGTAGCTACAACTATTACAGGGTGTGGGGCTACGCCAGAATCACAAGAAGATGTTTTTGATAACCGTTGTAAAATAGAAAATAAGTTAGCTCCAAGCTGGGCGTGTGTCCCTATAGTTAAGGGTGCTTATGCTGGTGTTGGTATAGCTTCTAAAAGTGCAGCTGGGATGGGTCACATGAGAAGAGTTGCTCTTGCAAATGGTCGTTCAGACTTAGCTCAACAAATTCAGGTTCAGGTTAAAGATAAAGTGGAAACTTTTACCCGTGCTACAGGTGTTTCAAGTAGTGAAGTGGTAGATCAAGTAAATACTGCTGTATCAAAACAAGTTGCAAAAGTTGATTTGCAAGGCTCAAAAGGCGTTGATATGTGGACTGCTCCATCAGGTGCTATATATATGTTAGTTACAGTGCCAGAAGCTAAAGTAAATGGTGAAGTAAAACAAGCGGTTAAGACTAGCTTTAAAAATGATGAAGCTCTATGGCAACAGTTTCAATCTAAAAATGCCCTTGAGGATTTAGAAAAAGAGTTTCCAACTAACTAAATTTTTTAGCCCTTTAAAAAAAGCGCTATTTGTTATGGCAGGTTGTATCTTACAACCTGCTCTATAAAAGAAAAAACCACCTTGCTAGCGTAAAATAAACTCCAATAAAAACAGTAAAAACCTACTTAAAAAAAGCTCGTTATTTCAAGAGCTTTAGATGAACTCTAACAACCCTGCTTTATTTTGGATATAATTTCATAAATATAACTACCTACCTCATAAGGCATAAAACTCATGAAAAAAATCGCAATTATTGGTCGTCCCAACGTTGGAAAAAGCTCACTTTTTAATCGTTTAGTGAAAAAAAGAGATGCTATTACATCTGACATAGCTGGAACTACTAGAGATATAAAAAGAAGAAATGCCATAATCATAAACAAACAGGTAGAACTTTTAGATACTGGCGGACTTGATAAGGGCTGCGAGTTATTTGAGAAGATAAAAGAGATGTCACTTAAAGCGGCTTATATGGCTGACATCATTCTTTACGTAGTAGATGGAAAAAGTATCCCAGAAGAAGAGGATAAAAAACTCTTTTACGAACTTCAAAACTTAGGAAAAGATGTAGCCCTAGTTGTAAATAAGATAGACAACGACAAGATGAAAGATAATCTTTGGGATTTTTATGAGTTTGGAACTGATGCTATCTTTGGCATCTCAGTTTCACACAATAGAAATACAGTTGAGCTTTTAGAGTGGATAGCTTCTAAGGTTCCTGATAGTGACATTGTAAAAGAAGAGGGTGAAGAAGATGATATAAGAGTTGTTGAAGAAGACGCCATCGATGATGATGAGTTTTTCGCACAACACTCTCACGAAGATCAAGATAGTGATGAGTATATTTACTGGGATGAAGAAGAGGTAGAGGATGACTCTATTTTTGCAAACAATGACCTTATAAAAGAGTATGATGAAGATGATGTAAACCATATCAAGATAGCCATCATTGGGCGAACAAATGTTGGAAAAAGCTCACTTTTAAATGCACTTTTGGGTGAAGAGCGCTCAGTTGTAAGCAGTGTGGCTGGAACTACCATAGACCCGATTGATGAGACTGTAGATTACAAAGGTAAACAACTCACTTTTGTTGATACGGCAGGTCTTAGAAGAAGAGGTAAGATTTTAGGCATCGAGAAATATGCTCTTATGAGAACAACAGAGATGCTAGAAAATTCAAATATGGCACTTATAGTCTTAGATGCAAGTGAGCCTTTTTTAGATTTAGATGAGAAAATCGCAGGGCTTGTTGATAGCAATCGTTTAGCTTCCATTATAGTTTTAAATAAGTGGGATATCTCAAAAAGAGATGAGCATGATAAAATCATAAGAGAAGTAAGAGATAGATTTAAATTTCTTGCATACGCACCTATCATCACACTATCTGCAAAGTCGCATCAAAGAGTAGATAAACTTCACGATATGATTTTAGAGATAAATGAAAACTACTCTCAAAGAATACCAACATCAAAGATAAATGAAGTGATAGAAAAAGCTCTAAGACGTCATACACTCCCAAGTGTAAGTGGGCAAGTTATCCGCATCTACTATGCGACTCAATATGAGACAAGACCACCAAAGATAGCTATCATCATGAACAAACCAAGCGGTTTGCACTTTACATATAGAAGATACTTAACTAACAAACTAAGAGAGGCCTTTAACTTTACTGGAACGCCACTACTCTTCAAAGCGAAGAAAAAAGGCGAAAAGTAATATTTTAAAAAGGTAGTTAAATACTAATCATTGATTAGTGTTTAAAAGTTTTTCTCTAGTGTTAGAACATTATAGTTAGAACCACCATGTCTCACATTGTTAATAAGACCAAAAATACCTGAACGATGCTTTATAGCAACTCCAATATAAGTATCCTTTAGAGCCTCAGACCTAACAAGTCTACCTAAATCAAAATCCAAACTAAAATCTATATAGTTTAAAAACTTAGAGTTATTATCACTTTTCTTAATTGCTTCTAGTTTCTCAAAGTAGAGAGTCCCACTTGTGTATGAGACACCCTCTCCAAGGCCAAATCTAACTCTATTTTGCCAAAAATCAATGTTGTAGTAGACTTTTATATATATAGTCCCCTCATAAACATCGCTCTGTAGTGAGGCTTCATCAAAATAAGACAAACCACCCTTTAGATAAAAATCAAGTGGTAGGTCAAGAGCATCTTTTTTTAAGAGATACCCAGCATCTAAAGATGTGACTTTTAAAGTAGGTTTAAAAGATTCTATATCTAAAGCTAATATCTGACCAAAGTCACTAGAAGTGACTTTACCGTGTGCGACTCTTAGTGAATAATTATCATTAGCACTAAGAAGTAAAGCGAGAAAAAGTAAAAGTAAGTATTTCAATTCACCACCTAACTTATGAGTCTAGTGCTTCTAGATCTTTTATAGACATCTTACCGTGATCTATTATCTTAGTATGAAGACGACGAAGTGCTTTTGAAGCTCTCTCAGATGCTAAGTCAATAGCTGTCTCTAAATCTTCATCCGACTGGCTTATAATAACTGGCTCATTGTGAGAGATGCGAATATCAAACTCCACAGAAATCCCCTTCTTCTCAGTTTTTACCATAACATTTACACTTGTAATATCAAGTGAGTATCTTGAAAATCCCTCAATTGCTGATTCTATTAGAGCTCTATTGTTTTCACTTAATTTTACATCTTTTGAACGAATTTGTACACCCATTATATTTCCTTTTTTTGTAGCCATTGGCAATCATATATATCAGAAAATAATAGCCAAATAAAGCTGAGACTGCTATAATAATGTAAAAAATTTAGGATTTTAGAAGATGAGAGTATTTACAGGAATTCAGCCATCAGGTGATTTGCACATAGGAAACTACTTTGGTTCAATAAAGCAGATGGTAGATGCGCAAGCGTCAAGTGAGACGTTTGCCTTTATTGCAAACTATCATGCGATGACTAGTGTTAGCGATGGAGAGAGATTAGCAAAACTTACGATGCAGTGTGCAACTGATTTCTTAGCTCTTGGCATCGACCCAAACAAATCAACTTTTTGGATACAGTCAGATGTAAAAGAGGTACTAGAACTTTACTGGATTTTATCATCTTTTACACCTATGGGGCTGTTAGAGCGCGCTCACAGTTATAAAGACAAAACTGCAAAAGGCATAGCTGCAAATCACTCACTCTTCTCTTATCCTGTTTTAATGGCAGCTGATATTTTAATCTTCGCATCTGACGTTGTCCCTGTTGGAAAGGATCAGATTCAGCATGTTGAGATGGCAAGAGATATAGCCATAAAGTTTAACAACGCTTATGGAGAAATCTTTACTATTCCAGAGTTTCGCATCCAAGAGGAAATTCAGACAGTCCCAGGCATCGATGGGCAAAAGATGTCAAAGAGTTATAACAATGTTGTAAATATTTTTGGGCAAGAAAAAGAACAGATGAAGACTATAAAAAAGATAGTGACTGAGAATGTAGCACTAGAAGCGCCAAAAGAGTTTGCAGACTGTAATGTTTACAATATGGCAAAACTCTTTTTAAAGGGCGATGAGTTAGTGGCTCTTCAAGAGAGATACAAAAGAGGTGGCGAGGGACATGGTCATTTTAAACTCTATCTAGGCGAAGTTATCTGGGAGTATTTTAGAGAGTTTAGAGAAAAGAGAGCTTACTACGAAGCTCATCAAGATGAGGTTAGAGATATTTTAGATGCAGGGGCTATAAAAGCTAGAGCTGTAGCGCTTCCTATGATAGAGAAGATTAGAGAAGTAACGGGGATACCAGCTACAAAGAGATAAACTGCAAATGCTTGCGTTTGGATCTCTTTTTTCATTATATATTACACTATAATTGAGTGTTTGAACAATTATTAAGTTGGATCCCATTCAAGTTCAGGATGACGCATGTCCCGTTATCTAGTGCTTGACACGGAATTTAGTTTATAGATTAATCAGAAAGTTCAATTAAAAAATAAATTATTTAAGAGGAAAAAAGTGTGGTAGATGTAGTACTCTATATACATATTTTAGCGGCAACTGCGTGGATAGGTGGGGCACTTTTGCTGTTTGCTTTAGGGATTTTACTAAAGGGAAAAGAAGCTCAAGCACAAACATATGAGTATTTAGGTCCACTTTATGGATATTTTGAGACTTTTTGGCTTGTAGTCTTACTTAGTACTGGGACATTTCTTTTTTTCAATTTTAACCTTATAGAGGTTTTAACTATTAATGCTGATGAGTCAAAACTCGGCTATATGATGAGCAACAAACTCTTTTTTGTTGGGGCAATTACAATTTTTACTATTGTCCATATGAGAATTGCGCTAAAGACACATAAAGCTGAACGCTCAACTCTACAAAAGATAGTCTCAAGAGCAAGTTCTATGATGATTTTCTTTTTAAACCTTATTGTCTTATGGTACGCAATGCAGCTAAGGCATATACTCTCTTAGCTCTATATCTCTTGGCTATTCCATGCTTGTATAGCATCTACTAGAGTTTCAAAACCGCTTACTTTTCCTACTATAAAGATTTCATCAAAAACATAGCAGGAGATATTTCCGTTTGGCTCTAGCAAAAACATAGCATTTTCATCTTCTGCTCTTTTGTCGTTAGAGAGAACTCTCATGCCATCAATGGTGTCATTGATAGTTGGAATGTCGTCATACTCAACATCTACTAACTTTTTACCATCACTAAAATACTCAGCCATCACAACCTCTTTTTATTTTTGATATAATTTTATAGTTTTTAAGTTAATAACTGATTTCGCACCAAAAACTAGTAAGTAAGTGAAGATATGAAAAAGACTTTTTTTGAGACTATTCGAGTTATAAATGCAGAAGCACAGCATCTAGAGTATCATCAAAAAAGATATGAGAAAGTTCTAAAATCTCTTGGTATAAAAGAGTTTAAAAGCTTAAAAGAGTATATAAAGCCGCCTAGTTTAGCTCTCTATAGATGCAGAGTTGTTTACTCTGCAAAGAGTATAGATGTAGAGTTTCATAAGTATAAAAAGAGAGAGATAAAGAGCCTAAAGCTAGTTTATGATGATAAAATCTTATATACTTACAAGTCAACTTCAAGAGAGCATCTTGATAAACTTTTTGAACAAAGATGCCAAAGTGATGATGTTTTGATAGTAAAAGATTCACTTATAACTGACACAACTATCGCAAACGTTGCTTTTTTTAGAGATGGACTCTGGTATAGCCCTAAAGAACCTCTACTCTGTGGAACTACAAGAGCAAGGCTTATTGATGAGGGAAAAATAGTATTAAAAGATATAAGGGTTGATGAGCTAGCTTTATATTCAGGTTTAGCACTTATGAATGCGATGATAGATTTTGATATAATTGCACTAGAAAATATAAAGGATATTATTTGTTAGAAAGCCTCACGAACAACAAAGAGTTTGCACAACTGATGCAAAAACATACACAAGAAGTCATCGTTCATTTTTTTAAAGAAGAACAAAATTTTGGAATTCTTTGTAAGATAGAAGATGTTGAGTTCAATCCTGCTCTTCCAAAAGATATAATCTCAGAGTTTCGTCCACTTACACTCTTTTTTTTAGCAGGTTACACTTTTGAGACTGCGCATATAAAAGATGATTGTTTGGTATTTGAGGCTGGTTTTGGAGTTGAGAACTTTGGTAGTATGGTAAGTGTGCCACTTTATAGCATTATGCAAATCATAGTAGATGAGACTCCAATTCTCATAAATCTATCAAATCAAAAAATTGAGCAAAAACCTAAAAAGATAGTAGATAAAAAAGGGGTTGAAGATTCGATGGCTTCATTTCTCTCAAACCCAGAAAATTCTAGGTTTATGAAAGATAAAAAATAATTATATTTTATTGAGAGAGAGTAGGTAGTTTACAACATTATCTACAAAAGCATCATGCTTTCTCTCTTTTAGGTAAGCGATAAAGAATTTTCTCTCTATCTTGTAGTTTTTAAGCCTAGCTTCAAAGAGTCTTCCTGAATCTAGTTCTGAGAGTATAACGTGGCGAGACATGATAGAAACAAGTGGTCTTGAGGCATTTTTGTCTGCATTTAGTATGGACTCTTTTATAGAAGTAGGAGATGCTAAAACGGCTAAAACATTGAAGTTTGCACATTGAACACCCATCTCTTCAAAAACTTCAGAAGTGAGCTTTCTAGTATGAGAATCTTCATTCCTACAAATCCAGTCAAAATCAAAAAGTTCTTCTGCGCCTACTTGCTTTTTGATAGGCTGGTTTGAGAAAAGCACAAGTTCATCTTGGACCCACTCTCTATATACTATGCCATCTCTAAAAACAGGTGACTCTATAAGAGCTAAATCTATCTTTTTCTCTTCTAGTTGATCTATAATATTTGAAGATAAATCTACATGCATATAGACTTCATTACCTATTCTTTTTTTGATTTCGCCTAGATAATTAGGAAGTACATAATTTCCAATGGCATTTGAAGCACCCATGATGAAAGTGAACTCTTTGTTTATGATCTTAAGAAGCTCTTTCTCGCCACTAGTGATGGCTTTATCTAACTTTGTTGCAATTCTATATAAATCTTCACCCTCTTTAGTGAGTAAGATACCATTTTTTTTTCGCTCAACAATTTTAGTATCAAGATAGTCTTCTATGAACTTTATCTGTTGAGTAACCGCTGGTTGAGATATACCTAGTTTCGCTGATGCCTTAGAAAAACTCTTTTCTTTTATAACCATTAAGAAGGTCTGCAGTTTGGCAAAATCTTTTAACATAATAATTCCTATAAGTTTAATGAATAGTTAAAATTATAACCCAAAATTATAATTATTGCAATAGTTTTGTATAATTTATAAGTATTTAGTTATAATAAACTAAATTAACAATAAATTAGAGCTAAAACAGATGCAAAAAATATTTGAAAAACTTAACGATTCTCAAACTCAAGCGGTAAAACAATCAGAAGGTCCTGTGCTTATATTAGCAGGAGCAGGAAGTGGAAAAACTACGACAATAGTCTCCCGCCTAGCTTACCTTATACAGATTCTGGGCATTCCGGCTTCTAGTACTCTGACGCTTACCTTTACAAACAAAGCAGCAAAAGAGATGCGAGAGCGAGCTCTTAATATGATAGGTGATGCCTCATATCCTCCGCTTCTATGTACTTTTCATAAGTTTGGACTACTCTTTTTAAAGTTTCATATACATCTTCTAAATCGGCAAAATAACTTCGTAGTTATAGATACAGATGATAAAAAAAGAATCATTAAAAAAATAAACTCAGAGATACCAACTCCACTAATTGCAAGCGAAATTTCAAGATATAAAAACTCACTTCTTAGCCCAGACGACGCCTATAAACAAGCGGAATTTTTTAACTATCAGCAGATTGCAAAGATTTATGAAGAGTATGAAACTTATCTAAGAGAGAACAACTTAGTTGATTTTGATGATCTTATCGCACTTACATATAGGCTTTTAGATGAAAATCCAGATCTGGCAGAGGCAACATCAAAAAAATATAACTACATCATGATAGATGAGTATCAAGATACAAATGAGTTGCAACTAAAGTTGCTGCAAAAACTTTGTACCTCACATAACAATATCTGCGTAGTTGGAGATGATGATCAGAGCATCTATGGTTGGCGTGGTGCAAATATAAGAAATATCATGGAGTTTCATGAAGATTTTATTGGCACATCTGTTTTTAAACTTGAAAATAATTACCGCTCAAAAGAGCCAATCCTTAAAGTTGCAAACGCGCTAATAGAGCATAACCGCTCAAGACTCGGCAAAAAATTAATAGCAACTAGAGGTGCTGGTGAGGATGTAACAATACTCAACTCTTATGATGAAAATGAAGAGGCAAGAAAGATAGCCGCAAAGATAAAAAATCTTCTAGACTCAGGAGTAAGACCAAATGACATAGCGATACTCTACCGAGTAAACGTTTTGAGCCGCTCTATAGAAGAGGGACTAAACCGCTCTAGGATTGCCTATAAGTTAGTTGGAGGACTCAGGTTTTATGATAGAGCTGAGATAAAAGATCTTATAAGTTATATAAGAATCATTACAAATTTTCATGATGATTTTTCTTTTAAAAGAGTTGTAAATAAGCCAAAGAGAGGCTTAGGAAAAGCTAGTGTAGAAAAGATTGAACTTGCAGCCCACAGAGCATCTTCATCTATCTATGAGTATATTAAAACAGCCTCACTCGCTGAGCTAGAAGCTCTAGTAAAGAAAAAAAATGCAAAAACTCTCAAAGACTTTATAAAAAATATTGAAGAAGTCTCAAGAGTTGCAACTGAGTCAACTTATGAGTTTATAGATGTTCTAGAAGATACATTTAAACTAAAAGAGATCTACACGGGGATGGTTGATGAGGCTGATAGAGTCTTAAATATGGATGAGTTTTACGGACTTTTTCGTGACTTTGTTAAAAAATCACCAGAATCAGGTTTAGATGAGTTTCTAAATGAACTTACACTTCAAAGCGAACAAGACCAAGTGGAAGGCGAGAGCATCTATATGATGAGTATCCACGCTTCAAAAGGTTTGGAATTTGATCATATTTTTATCATAGGACTTGAAGAGGGTTTTTTACCTCTTGTGGGAGAGGGAAGTGATTTAGAAGAGGAGAGACGCTTAGGCTATGTCTCTTTTACAAGGGCAAAAGAGACTCTTACTCTTTCACACGCACTAAGCAGGTTCTACAAGGGCAGAAGAAGTGATTTAGAAAAAAGTAGGTTTTTCAATGAATCTGGACTTTGTGAGGGTTCACTAAAGTTAGAAAAAAACACAGCTTTTAAAAAGGGTGATTTAGTTCGTCATAAAGTCTTTGGAACTGGTAGAGTAACTGGTGTGGCAAAGAGTGGAA
Source organism: Sulfurimonas sp. (assembly GCA_028684815.1). Taxonomy (GTDB): domain Bacteria; phylum Campylobacterota; class Campylobacteria; order Campylobacterales; family Sulfurimonadaceae; genus Sulfurimonas. The sequence continues at coordinate 13,842 of JAQUFE010000018.1, read as the reverse complement.
GAGAATTTAAGCTAAATATAAATTTTGCAGGCACAAAAAGAGACATACTTGCATCTTTTGTAGAGAGACTATGAATAGACTCTTTGTAGCGTATAAACCTACAGGGATTGGTTCAAACTTTTTTCTATCAAAATTAAAACGAAAATATAAAGATAAAAAAGCAGGTTTTTCAGGAACACTTGACCCTTTTGCGAAAGGTGTTTTACTTGTAGGTTTTGGATCACATACAAAGCTTTTTCGTTTTTTAAACAAAACTCCAAAGAGCTATAGAGCTACTCTTTGGCTAGGTGCTGCATCTCCATCTTTAGACACTGAAATGATAGAGAGTGTTGATATAATAGACGAACTTGATGAAAAAAGAGTTAAAGAGTCCATAGAATCATTAATGGGTGACTTAGAGTATGAACCGCCTATTTTTAGTGCAAAACGCATAAATGGACAGAGAGCTTATGACTTAGCTAGAGCTGGCAGAGAGTTCACACTTAACAAAATCAACTCTAGCATCTATGAAACAAAGCTTATAAGTTATTGTCACCCTTTTGTAACTTTTGAAGCAGTTGTCTCTGAGGGCACTTATATCCGATCACTTGGACGAATCATAGCTCAAAGCTTGGGAGTGTCTCATGGGAGCCTTAGTGCCTTAGAGAGGCTGAGTGAGGGACAGTTTGTTTATGAGGATGAGAAGGCTCTTGATATTAAAAAATCGCTAAATATTCCTCAGAATTTCTACTCAGGAGATTACGATAATATCAAATATGGAAGAGTTCTTGCTATAGAAGATTTACAGATGCAAGAAGATGGATACTATTGGCTTGATAATGGTGATAATATATCTATTGTAAATATAGTAGAAAAAAGCGTCAAATATGAACTAGGCAGGATATACACATGTTAGTATTAGCTAGAAAACTCGATGAGTCTATTATTATTGGCGACAATATAAGTATAAAAGTTATATCTATAGACAAGGGTGTTGTGAAGCTTGGCATCGATGCTCCAAGAGATGTAGATATCATTAGAAATGAACTTATAGAAGATGTAAGATATTCAAATATAGCAGCTTCAAAAGAGCAAAATACAACTGGCTTGAATTTCCTTAGTAAGATTTTAAAAAAGTAAAAAAATGAAGATTTACAAAGCCTATGCAAAAGTAAATATCTTTTTAAAAATAACAGGAAAAAGAGAGAATTATCATGAGATAATATCTCGTTTTATGAGAGTAGATACTCTTTATGATGAACTCTCTTTCGCTCCTAAAACAAAAGATGGTTTTGAAATTATAGGTGACTTTTCTTGTGCTACAGAACAAAATACCATATATAAAGCCTATAAAGCTCTCCTAGATGCAACGTCTTCAGAATCACTAGAAAAACTCATGAGAAGTTACGCCATAAAAGTAGATAAAAATATCCCAACATTTGCAGGGCTAGGTGGCGGAAGTAGCAACGGGGCAACTTACCTTAAGATGTGTAATGAAGTTTTGCATCTTGGACTTAGTAATAATGAACTAGCAAAAATCGGCTCAAGAGTTGGTGCGGATGTCGCTTTTTTTGTTTATGGTTATGGTAGTGCAAATGTTAGCGGTGTTGGCGAAATAGTCGAAGAGTTTAAAGAAGAGTTGTTAGAGTTTGAGATATATACTCCAAAAGTAGAGATTAGCACTCCAAAAGTTTACCAAAGTTATAGAGAAAATTTTTATGACCCTATAGATGGATTTAAAGCTTATGAGTTAAAAAACAAAAGCTCGCTAGAAATCTTACAAAGTATGAGTATAGATGAAGCAAATGACCTTTTTAAACCAGCGATGCAAGAGTATAAAGAGTTAAAAGAGCACTATAGAGCAGGATTTCACTTTAGTGGAAGCGGAAGTAGTTTTTTTAGGGCGACTCATTTTGCAAGTGAGGTTTTTAGGAACGCTATCTAATGACGTTCTTCACGATGAACCTAGTAGAGAAGGCTTGTAAAGAGTGTTTTGTTTTAAAGCCTCACAGTGCAAAGCATGGCTATATAATAAGAGTTTTATTTTATCGGATTTGTCTAACTAATCTAAAGCTTTAATAATAGATGATAAGATATCAAAAATATATTTTAAAAAAGGAAAATTAATTATGGGCGAGACCATAGCAAAAAATAAAAAAGCCTATTTTGATTACTTTTTAGAAGAGAAATTTGAAGCGGGCTTAGTTCTGAGTGGAAGTGAAGTAAAAGGCATCCGCGCAAATAGAGTAAACTTAAAAGATAGTTTTATCCGTTTTGTAAAAGGTGAGGCATTTCTCTTTAACGCTCATATTGGAAGATTAGAGACCACTCATCACTACTATACTCACGAAGAGAGAGGCAATAGAAAGCTTCTTTTGCATAAAAAAGAGATACTAAAGTTGAGAAAGGCAGTAGAGAGAGACGGGTACACAATTGTGCCTTTGCAACTCTACTTTAATGCAAGAAATTTAGTAAAGATACAGATTGCCATCGCAAAAGGTAAACAACTTCATGACAAGAGAGAAGATTTAAAACAAAAAGATATGAAGCGAGATGTTCAAAGAGCCATCAAGGAGTATAAATGAGATATTTAATATTCTTTTTGCTCTTTGCATCTACGCTCTTTTCTATAGAGATGCCAGAGCAAAGCATTGCAAATGGGAAGACAGTCTTTTGGGAGTTTGAAAAAAAAGATGGAATTTTGTATGAAAAACTTATCTTAGATAAAAAAGAGTACAAAGTTTACGAGCATCCAATAGATGCAAAGAGATATTACGCTCTTATTCCCATCAGTTATTATGAAAAACCATCCAACAAAACTATTAAACTCCTTTATAAGCAAGACGCAAAAGAGATGAGTAAAACAGTAGCCTTAGAAGTAAAAGATGGGCTTTACAAAAAAGAGACATTAAAAGTACAACAATCAAAAGTCACATTAAGCCAAAAAGATAAAAACAGAGCAGAAAGAGAGTATGCCGAGGCCATGAAAGTCTATAACACTTCAACTCCAAAGAGCTATATCTCATCTAAGTTTATAGCTCCGATGCAGAGTAAGATAACTAGTGAGTTTGGAAAGGCTAGAGTCTATAACGACACTCTAAAAGGCTATCATAGCGGGACTGACTATAGAGCAAGTGTTGGAACTCCAATAGTTGCGAGCAATGATGGAGTTATCGCCCTAGTTAAAGATAGATTTTACTCAGGCGGAAGTGTTATAATTGATCATGGGCATGGCATCTACACTTGCTATTTTCATATGAGTAAGTTTGATGTAAAAAAAGGTCAAGAGGTGAAAAAAGGAGAGACTATTGGCTTATCAGGCAATAGCGGAAGAGTGACAGGCCCACATCTTCACTTTAGTGCCAGAGTAGCATCAGAGCAAGTAGATCCACTCCAACTTATAGAACTACTAAATAAAAACTTATTTTGAATTCTATAAAGCACTAGTGCTTTGAGCTAAGCAAAACCCAGCGCGCCCCGAAGGAAGTACCCTTGGGGTATTAGCGTAGGTATCGGAATTACTTCCGATACTGTAACAAAACAGTAAGAGGCACAAGTGCCGAGGGCTTCCTGCCGAAGGAAACCAAGCGTTAGCGTAGGTATCGGAATTACTTCCGATACCGTGACAAAATCAAATGAAGGGCTCCTTCATTTTATGAAATAAAATTAAGGAATTACAGATATGACAACACTACAACTTCTAATGCTAATAGCTTCAGGTTTTTTTGCATATAGAATCTTTCAACATGTTCAAACACTTCAAGACCCAGAAGAAAAAAATGACAACACAAACCGTACAAATCAAAGTGAGCAAAAAACTGCTAAAACATTCTCTCCATTTGACCCAGAAGCTTTGATAGCAAAGGCAGATGAGGCTTATGAGCAAAAAGATTATCAAAAAGCGTTGGCGTTACTTATAGAAGCTAATGCAAAAGAGTCAAACAACCCAGATACACTCTTTAAAATAGGGTATATTTTTCAACAAATCGATGATAATGATGAGGCGTTAAACTACTACAAAGAAGCTCTTGAAGTAGATAAAAACAATGAATATATTCACAACTCTATGGCTTCTATATATAGAAAAAGGGGTGAGTTTGCCTCTGCTAAACTTCAGCTTGAAGCTTCTTTAGACATAGATGCAAATAATCCTATAACTTACTATAACTTTGGAAATCTTTTAGTAGATATGAAACATATTGATGAAGCAAAAGAGATGTATAAAAAAGCATTAGAACTTGATGCGGACTTTACAGAAGCTAGAGAGGAATTGGAGAAACTTTAGATGAAAATATCACAAATATATGAATTTTTAGATAACTTATCACCATTTGAGCTTCAAGAATCATGGGATAACTCAGGACTTCTCTTAGGAGATTTTAACCAAGAAGTTAAAAAGATAATGCTGAGCATCGATGTTGATGAGGCTTTGATAGATTCCATGGAAGAGGGGACTCTTCTTATAACCCATCATCCGCTTATATTTGGCGGGCTTAGACAGTTAGAATTTAGCAAATACCCTGCAAATCTCATCCAAAAAATGATACAAAAAAATATCTCAAATATTGCAATGCATACAAACTTTGACCAAACTCATCTAAATGAATATGTAGCAACTCAGGTTTTAGGTTATGAAATAGCGCAAAAAGATGGCTTTGTAGCTTATCTTGATGTTGATGAAGATTTTGACAGTTTTGCAAAAAAGGTGGCTTTAGCTTTTGGACTTCCACATGCAAAATGTGTAAAAAGTTCACAAAGAGTAAAAAGAGTAGCACTTACAACAGGCTCAGGATGCTCACTTCTTAAGTCTATAGATGCAGATTGCTTTTTAACTGGAGATGTGAAATATCACGATGCCATGGAGGCTATGAGTATAAATCTATCACTAATTGATATAGGACATTTTGAGAGTGAACGCTTTTTTGCACAGATTTTACACGAGCATTTGAAAATTTTAGGTTTAGAAGCTATAATTTCATCATCTAAGAACCCGTTCACATATATTTAATCCAAAAGGAGACTAATGAACCAGCACCTTAAACAACTAATAGACCTATCTTTTATAGATAAAGAGATTGATGCCTTCGAACCTCAGATAGAAGAGGCTAACTCTAAATATGAGGCTGCACTTGCAAAAAAACAGAGTATTGATACAGATATTGAAAATTTAAGCAATGAAATAAAAGCAGAAGAGTTAAAAAAGCATAAAAATGAGCTGCATCTAAAAGAGCTCTCTACTAAGCTTCAAGACAACAGTAAAAAAAGCGCTGAGATTAAGACTGAGAGAGAGATGAAATCTCTTCAACTAGAAGAAGAGATAGCAAAAGAACAAATCTCATTTGCTAACGAAGAGATTGAAAGACTTGAGAGAATCATTGGTGCAAAGAAAGATCAAGTTGAGTCTGCAAAAGCATCTTTATCAGAGATAGATTCAAACTTAGAGTCTGTAAAAGCTGAAGTTGATGAGAAACTTAAAGTAATCAACAAAGAGAGACAAGAAGTTTTTTTGCAAAAAGAGAAGCTTTTATCTACTACAAACCAAAAAGGTTTAGCTTTTTATCAAAAGATTCGTCGTTGGGCTAAAAACACTACAGTTGTAAGAGTGGAAGAAGAGGCTTGTTTAGGTTGTAATATGCTACTTAGTGATAAGATTTTAGCGGATGTTATTAAAGCTGATGAGATTATCACTTGTCCTCACTGTGGTCGAATCTTGCACATAGAAGTATCAGCTAACGAGTAGGGCTTGAACCCTTTTTCTCTACTCTATTATGTTCTAAGCGTGGTGCTATATCTCGTAGCGTTGCCACTCTTAGTCTATCTATCTTTTAAGCAAAAATACAAAAAATCAATTCCAGCACGTTTTTTTCTCTTTAATAACAAAAAATTTGAAAAAGAAGATGGCATCTGGTTTCATGTCTGCTCGCTAGGTGAAGCAAAAGCGCTAAAACCAATCTTAGAGCTTGTAAAATCAGAAGATATAAAGATAACAACTATCACGCAAACTGGTCAAAATGAGGCAAAGAAATATGATGCAGATGTTAGATTTCTTCCATATGAGATGCTGCTTCCATTTTGGATAAAAAAACAAAAACTCCTAGTGGTTTTAGAGGCTGAGTTTTGGTATATGCTCTTTGTGGCGGCTAGAAGTAGTGGAACTAGAGTTGTGATGTTAAATGCTCGCATCTCAGACAAGAGTGTAAAAAAGTATCTTCAATTTGCATGGTTTTATAAAAGATTATTAGATAATGTTGAGATTATTTATGCGCAAAGTGAAGTGGATAAGAACCGATTTTTAGCACTAGGAGCTAAAAATATTGAGGTGATTGGAAACATTAAACTAGCTGGAAAAATCAGCAAATCAAAAGAGTATGAAAAGCCACTCGAAGAGACTATCGTGGCTGCGAGTACTCATGAGGGCGAAGAAGAGCCGATTTTAAAGTCGTTTGTTGAGTATAAAAAACAAGTAGATGCAAAGCTTATAGTAGTCCCTAGGCATCCTGAGAGATTTCTTAGTGTGTATGAACTGCTTAAAAGATATGCACAAGAGAACTCTCTTAGCATTTCTAGGTTCTCAGAAGTGCAAAATTTTGATGCCCAGATAATCTTAGTAGATGCTATGGGAGAGTTAAACAATATCTACAATATCTCAGATATCGCCATAGTAGGTGGAGCTTTTAGAGAAGATGTTGGTGGGCACAATCCTCTTGAACCTGCTTTTTTTGGATGTAAAATCATAACGGGAAAACATTTTTACGACCAAAAAGAGCTTTATAAATATGTGCATCATGTTCAGTATGTTGAAGCTGAGGAGATTCATAAGGCTCTAGTCGCAGCAAAAGAGTTACCACCATCAATGGTTGAGCAAAAGATAGATTTAGAACCTATAATAAAGAAGATTTTAGAGTCGTAATTCTAAAATGTAACCACAAACTTGTTCGGAGTTTGAGCTTAAATGCCACACTTCCAAACAAATTCGCGGTTCCCAAAAGCTTGAAAAGGTAGTCTAAGAGGCACAAGCGCCAAGAGCTTCCTGCCGAAGGAAACCCAGCGCGCCCTGAAAGAAGTACCCTTGGGGTATTAGCGTAGGTATCGGAATTACTTCCGATACTGTGACAAAATAGATGAAGGACCCCCTTCATTTATAAAATAAATTAAGGAACAGAGTTATGGCTAAAGAAAAAGCGTATAAAATATTATCTCTACAAGAGGGTATTTCAAACTCTCAAGCTAAATCTATGATTGATCGTGGATTGGTTTATGTAGGAAATAGCAAGGTTGTAATAGCTCGTGGAGAGCTAGATGCAAAGACAGTTTTTAAAGTTCAAAAGGTTGAGAAAATTAAGCCAATCTTTGAGAATGATGATATTATAGTAGTGGATAAACCTGCATTTGTAAACTCAGATGAGATAGAGAGACAGCTTAAACCAGCGGTTTTACTTCACAGACTTGACCGCGAGACAAGCGGTGTTTTGATGCTTGTAAAAAATGAAGAGTTTAGACAAAAAGCTATAACTGAGTTTAAAAAAGACAATGTTTATAAAGAGTATATTGCATGGGTTGAGGGTATTATTAGTGAGCCGATAGAGGTTGATAAACCGATTTTGACTCAGAAAAAAAATAACAAAGCCTATTCAAATGTCTCAGGCAAAGGAAAACCTGCAAGAACTGAGATAACTCCAGACTTAGTGAGTGCAAATAAGACAAAGATAAACTGCGTTATCCATCATGGAAGAACACATCAGATAAGAACACATCTTCGTTACATCGACCACTCAATCATCGGAGATGAGCAATACGGCGGAAGACGAGCAAAAAGAGTGATGCTTCACGCCTATAAAGTCAGACTTCTTGGGATGGAGTTTATTGCACCTGAACCTAAGGTTTTTATAGACTTTGAATAGCATCTATATCGGCATTGATTTGGCTTGGGGAGAGAAAAATCTCTCAGGCTTTTGTGTTTTAGTGCCTTTAAAAAATTCTCTTAAGATAGTAGATATCAAACTTCTAAAGAGTATAGATGAAATAGTTCAAGAGATAGACAAATATCAAGACAAAAAAATCTTTGTAGGTGTAGATGCTCCGCTTGAGATCTTTAATGAAGATGGAAACAGAGTGTGCGAAAAGAGCTTTAACAAAGACTTTGCGAAGTATAAAATCTCTATGCTCCCAGTAAACCGCAAGCTACTTACAAAGTACAGTCCAACCATTAGAAGTGAAGAGTTATATAAAAAACTGAAAAGTCGTGGCTTTAAAAGAGACTATAACTCTGAAAAAGTTATCTTTGAAGTCTATCCGCATTCAACAATAGCCATGCTTTTTAATGCTCAAAAAATCCTACCATATAAAAGAAAGAAAGGTAGAAGTGTTGAGTTTATACGAGAACAACTTGGCATCTATACAAAATATCTCCAAAAAGTAATATCTAATCATAAAATATTAAAAACAGATGCGAAACTCTTAAAAGGCAAAGCTTTAAAAGAGTTTGAGGATATGCTAGATGCCATCACTTGTGCATATACTATGAAGTATTGTCAAAGTGGAGATGCTCTCTTTTATAAAAATGAAGAAAAAGATATTTTTGTGACGCCAATAAGCCCTTGGAAGGTATATGTCCTAAAATGTGCAGACAACACCCTTTATACAGGGGTAACGACAGATATAAAAAGAAGAGTAAAAGAGCATAATAGTTCAAATTTAGGTGCAAAATTTACAAGAGCCAAGAGACCAGTTGAACTTGTTTATTTCGAGAATTGCGATGATAAAGTTCACGCGATGCAAAGAGAATACGCTATAAAACAGCTAAAAAGAAGTGAGAAGTTAGAGCTAATTTCTTATGCAGCAAAAGATTAAATAAACCAAAAGTCCTATTTCGCTATAATCGCCAAAATTATATAAAGAATAATGAGGCATTTTATGTTTGATACACTAACTAACTCTTTTACAGCGGCGATAAAAAAGATTCGCACATTTGATGATGAAAAAGCTCTAGGAAAAGCTTTAGATGAACTTAAAAAGTCACTCCTAAAAGCAGATGTAAACCACAAAGTTGTAAAACAACTCATTGATGAAGTTGGCATCGAGACAAGAAAGGGCGAGATAGGAAAAGATCAGTTCCTTGAAGCTCTAAGAATTACCCTACATAAACTTTTAGAAGTAGGAGGAAGCAAAGGTTTTGTTTTTGCACCAAATCCGCCAACTGTTATACTTATGACAGGACTTCAAGGTTCAGGAAAGACAACTACTACTGGAAAATTAGCCTATTATTTAAAATCAAAACAGAAAAAAGTTCTTGTTGTTGCAGCTGACTTACAAAGACTAGCAGCAGTAGAACAACTTCGCCAAATCACAACCCAAATAGATGTCGAGTTATACGAAGATGAGGCTACTAAAAATCCTGTAGATGTTGTAAGCGGGGCTCTTAAAAAAGCGAAAAGTGGCATCTATGATGTAGTGCTCATTGATACAGCTGGTCGTTTAGCAATTGATGATGAACTCATGGATGAGCTCAAATGTGTAAAAGAAGCGGCAAAACCAAATGAGATTTTCTATGTAGCGGACTCAATGACTGGTCAAGATGCAGTAAAGACTGCAACTACATTTAAAGAGAAAATCGGTATTGATGGTGTTATCCTCTCAAAATACGATGGAGATTCAAAAGGCGGAGTAGCTCTGGGCCTTTCATCTCAAGTTGAAGTCCCACTTCGTTTTATAGGAAGTGGCGAGAAGATGCAAGACTTAGAAGTCTTTTTGCCAGATCGCGTTGTTAACCGTCTGATGGGCTTTGGAGATATAGAGGGCTTAGCTGAGAAAACTGCTGGTGCGATTGATGAGAAACAGGCTAAAAAACTTACAAAAAAGATACAAAAAGGTAAGTTTAACTTCAATGACTTTTTAGAACAGATGGAAAGTATGAAAAAAATGGGCAGCATGAAGTCTCTTATGGGGATGATTCCTGGTATGGGAAATATGTCAAAAGCTCTAAAAGACTTTGATATGGAAAACTCAAGCGAATTAAAAAATATCAAATCGATGGTTTCTTCAATGACTCTAAAAGAGAGAGAAAACCCAGATCTATTAAACAACTCTAGAAAAGGACGAATAGCAAAGGGTTGTGGCTTAGAAATCGTAGAGATTAACAGAATGATAAAACAGTTTAAAAATGCTGGAAAGATGGCAAAGAGATTTTCTGGTAAAAATGGTATGAGAGACCTGCAGGCAATGATGGGGCAAATGGGTGGAGGCGCTGGAGCAATTCCTCGCTAAATGATTTACATTTAAGTAAAAAAAAGGTAGAATTCCACCATCGTAATAACTTCTGAAATAATCCCTCTGTGATTAGAAGGTATCTTAAAAACTTTTAAGATATAAGACGCATATCGTGAAAATCACTATAGCGAGCATATTTTACAAAGTAAAATGTAGCCGAAATAGAAAAAGATTTACTCGGCGGCGGTAAGAGGCACAATAAAACTACTTCTTGTATATTTTATTCTGCAAAAACCTCCAAAAAAATTAAAACATAACATAAGGAACAAAATATGACAGTAATTAGACTTACTCGTATGGGAAGAAAAAAACAGCCATTTTACCGTATCGCGGTAACAGATAATCACAAAAGAAGAGATGGTGGTTGGATTGAACTAATTGGACACTATAATCCAATGGTAGCTGAAAAGACAGTAGTAGTTGATAATGAAAGACTAGATTATTGGTTGAGTGTTGGTGCTCAAATGAGTGATCGTGTTAAAAAGATAACTGGTCGTTAATTATGATTTGTGATTTTGTCGCTCAGTTTGCAAAACTTATAGCTACCTACCCAGAAGATATAAAAGTACAAACAAAACAAGGCGATGAAATAACTGAGATAGTTCTTTATGCCAACCAAGCTGATGTAGGTAAACTCATAGGCAAAGAAGGCAAGATGATTGGTGCTATAAAAACCGTCATATCTGGCTGTAAAGCAAAAGATGGCGTTAGCTATAAAATCAATGTCGAACCAGTTTAAAGAACCTAGACTTCATATCGCTACAATCGGCAAAACTGTCGGTATAAAAGGTGATATGAAGCTTCATGACCATTCAGACTTTCCTGAACAATTTCAAAAAAACTCTAGCTTTTTAACAAATAAAAACACAACACTTACCTTAAGTGAAGTAAATCACGAAAAAGGGCTTATTAAAATAGCTGGTGTAAATAGTGTTGAAGATGCGAAGAAGTTTACAAATATAAAACTCTACACAACTAGAGAAGAGACAAGAAAAAACTGCCACTTAAATGAGGGAGAATATTTTTGGTTTGATTTAGAGGGTTGTGAAGTTTATGAGAATGGCAAACTTTTAGGTTTAGTTGATGAAGTGCAAAGGATAACAATAAGCAATTATCTTTTTGTAAAAACATCACAAGTGCTTGTAGATGCTGGACATGTAAAGAGTTTCTTGCTTCCATTTCATAAGCCATTTTTAGTAAGTGTTGATATTAATAAAAAAAACATTATCGTAGATGGCGCGATGGATATCTTAGAAGCTTCATAATGAATTTTACTTTTGTAACGCTTTTTAAAAATATAGTAGAGGGTTACTTTAGTGACTCCATACTAAGAAGAGCGATTGAAAAAGATATCATTCACATAAACTTTCTTGACCCTAGAGAGTTTAGTGATAACAAGCATAACAAAGTTGATGACAGTGCAGTCGGCGGTGGGGCTGGGATGGTTATGAACCCTCAACCACTTTTTGATGCACTAAGTGATTTAAAAAAACAGGATGAAGAAGTTCATATAGTTTTTTTAACTCCTGTGGCTAAACCTTTTGTGCAGAGTGATGCAAAAAGGCTCTCCAAAAAATCCCATATAGCTTTTGTGAGTGGAAGATACGAGGGAATTGATGAGAGAGTTATAGAAGAGTTTGCAGATGAAGTCTTCTCCATTGGAGACTATATCTTAACAGGCGGGGAGCTTGCATCTCTTGTGATGTGTGATGCAATAAGTAGAAATATTGATGGAGTTCTCGGTAATAGTGAATCTTTGGATATTGAGAGTTTTGAGACTCCTTTATTAGAGGCGCCATCTTTTTCTAAACCACAAAACTTTAGAGGTTTTTTTGTCTCATCAGAATATTTAAAGGGAAATCACAGTAGAATTCGCTCACTAAAATTAGCCCTGTCTGAGTGCAAGACAAAATTCTTCAGGCCAGAGCAGCTTTTAAAGCATAGAATGCAGTCGCATTAGTGCGACGAACTTCCTGCTGAAGGGAAACCAACTATTAACTCAGATGTCGGAAATATTGTACCTTTGTTGGTACATTTTCGATATCGTTTAAATAGACAAGGTTTCCTTCATTTTATGAAATAAAATTAAGGAATTATCTTATGAGAAATAAGTACATAGAAAACTTTGAAAAAGCACAAGTAGCAGAGAAAACAATTCCTGACTTTCGTGCTGGTGATACTGTACGTTTAGCAGTAACGATTAAAGAGGGTGACAAGTCTCGTGTACAAAACTACGAGGGTGTTTGTATTTCAAAAAGAGGACAAGGAACAGGTCAAACTGTTACAGTTCGTAAAATTGGAGCTAACGGTATTGGTATTGAGAGAATCTTCCCAATCTATACTGATTCTATTAATGAGATAACAGTTATACGTCGCGGCCGTGTTCGTCGTGCAAAACTATTTTATCTTCGTGATCTTGCTGGTAAAAAAGCTCGTATTAAAGAACTTAGAAGAAAATAATCTTCTAAGTCTCTGCACTTCTACCTTTATATAACACCACAACTCTTTATAAAAGCATATACTTCGATAAACATAAAACAACAATTCTAAATCCTACTAGCATCTACAATATTTACCTACTCTAGCTTGCCAATCTTTTACTCATTTGACTAAAAAACTTCATACGGAGTTTCGCTAATTCAAGGAGTAAGTGCAACACCTGATTAAGCTGCTACATAATATTTTGCAATTGTATAGAAAAACACTTCTGCAGACGTTTTACAACTTAAAACTTTTTAGGTCTGCCATTTAACTTATTCTGAATTTCAACAATTTGTTCATCTATAATATGCTTGAACTATATTTTCTTAGGAAAATATTCTATACTTTTACTAAATAACTGATTTTTAAAGGGCGAGAATGAAATATGTTATAGATATGATAGGTGATATGCGCGAGAATATACAAAACTCTGAAGACTATACACTACTGGCTATGCTTTTAAAAGAAGATGATAATAAAGATTTTCAAAATGCAGGTGAAAAAGCTATTACGTCTTTGTATGTTGATCATGACACTAAGCAGCTACATTTAGGATTTTTGGATGAAAAAATTACGTCAAAGGTTTTATTAGAATGTGTTAACTCTTTAGATATGCAAGCTATGATGTATGAGGTAATGATAAAAATCTCAAATGAACATCCTCTTATGAGTGTTGTTGGGTTTGGCGAAAACCATGAGCAAAAGCAGTACATTTTTTTTGTGACAATCTGACTTTTCATCTTTACATATCATACAACCAACAGAAGACACCAATGTATGTAGTAGGTGTAACACCCGATTAAACTACTACACAAGACTTTGTAATTGTATAGAAAACACTTATGCTAGTGTTTTGTAGTTTAGTATCTTTCTTGAATCTAGAATTTATTCAACAATCTGCTCATCTGTAATACTACTCCAATTCTAAAAACAAGTGCAATTTGCGCCTAATCTAACTTACCAATTTTTTACTCATTTGACTAAAAAATACTGCAAAAAACGGAGCAAATCGGACACCTATGACACTTCAGTTCGGACACCCATGACGGTATCATTCGGACAGTGATGACGGAAATGATTCGGACACTTTGGTCTAAAAACCGTCAAGAAAGAAAA
>JAQUFE010000095.1 GCA_028684815.1 Sulfurimonas sp. | reverse complement strand
ACTCTATGATATCCCAAACACTATGGCAGACGCAGCAGAGTCCATCATGTCTCTTGGCGTGGATATGTTCAATGTTCACGCATCTGCTGGAGTAAGAGCTATGAGTGAGGTTATGAAGAGGCTTAGTGAGTATGAGAGTAGGCCAATAGTTTTAGCAGTTACTGCACTTACTTCTTTTAGCGAAGATGAGTTTGTAGAGGTTTATGAAAAAGATATAGCATCTAAGGCTAACCAGTTTGCAAAAGATGCAATGAATAGTGGGCTTGATGGAGTAGTTTGTTCAGCCTTTGAGAGTGCATCTATAAAGAACGCTACTTCAAAAGAGTTTATGACTCTAACTCCAGGTATTCGCCCCTTTGGCGAAGATGCAGGCGATCAGCAAAGAGTAGCAGATGTTGCCTATGCAAAAAGTGCTATGGTTGATTTTATAGTAGTTGGTCGTCCTATATATCAGGCTTCTAATCCAGCAGAAGTAGTTGAGAGGATATTAAAAGAGCTTTAAATTTTTTTTAGCTTTTACTCTTTTTTTGATATAAAACAAATACTAAAAAACTTTAATATTTAAGCTTACTATTATTATGTAGTGACTATAATTGCACTCTTCAACGGATAGATGGGTGAGCGGCTGAAACCACATCCCTGCTAAGGATGCGTATGGGTAACTGTACCGAGGGTTCGAATCCCTCTCTGTCCACCACTTGAAGACTTATTTCTAGGACTTTGTAACCTCTTAAAAAATAACTAAAATCCCCTTACTTACCTCTAAAGTTAAAGTATCTAAAACTCCAAATTTATATTACTTTAGATATAACCGCAAATGCAATCTTGAATTTCTTGTAAAGCTTATACTCTATAAGCACTGCAAAAACACCGAGGAGTGCTAAAAAGATAAGCATATTAATGAGTTTGACGCCAAAATAGTCAAATATCATGGCAGTCACAGCTCCGCCTATGATGGCTGATGAGACAAAAAAAGATCTTAGTATAAGATAGTCTTTTATATTTATTTCATCTTTCATAAAATCAACTGTGTGTATTCTTGATATCTCAAAAGTTATGGCTTGAAGTGTGAAGATGCTAAGTATGATATATGTAAAAACTACCATATCATAGCTTGAAAATAAGTAACTGATGATTTGAATGACATCTAAGATGATTACAAAAAAGTAGATATTATAAATCTTTATCTTTTTAAAAAGAGGTTGGATTAGACCATCAGTTGCGCCAAGGAGCATATAAAAGCTAATCATAAATACAGGTAGATGCAAGCCTTCAAGCTTTGTGACGTAGGGCATAATAACCCAGTCTATGTAGGTTGTAACAAAGAGTACAATTATTTGAAGTTTTAAAAACTTACTTTTATTTAGCTCAACATATAATTTTTTATAATTTTTCACTGCCATAGTTTAATTCCATAAGATAAGCATCACAACCATCTTTATAAAAAGCTTTTAAACTTTTTACAACTTTAAAATTATTTTTTTCATACAGAGCTATAGCTATAATATTATCGACTCTTACTTCTAAAACAAACTTTTTAAATCCTAATAGCTTGAGATGTTTTGAAGCTAGTTTAAGTAGAGCTTGTGAGATGCCTTGCCCTCTAAAGGAGTTTTTTACACCGATGGAGTAAAGCTTGGCATCTCTTCTTTTTATAAGGACTAAGATATAACCAGCTATAACACCATCTACTTCTGCTAGGAGCATAAGAGAATTTTTAGTGTGGTAGTAAAAGGAGCCTTTAGAAAGAGGATAATTCTCAGAGCTAAAGAGTTCTCTCTCAAGGTCATATAGAGCCGTCACATCAGAGGTATTAGCTTCTCTTAGTGTCATTTTTGGTAGATTGTATATTTTGCAACGAGTTTAGAAGGGCGATAAGACATTTTAACTTTACGAAGGTTTTCAAAGCCCATATCATCGCCTACATTTATATATGTAATCTCATAATGATCTTTTAAAACTTTAGAAAATTCTCTAAAGATAAACTGCGCACATCCTAAAATCTCAAAGTCAGTTTTTTCTACTATAACAGTAGCAGTATCAAGTCTTATACGCTCTCCAACCGTAAAACCTTTTAGTTCATCATTTATGTAGATAACTATCCCAATTAAAGAGAGCTCAACGTAGTGCTTTAGCATCTGCTTTACTGCACTTCGCTCTTGATGGATTCCCTCTAAATAGACTTCAGCCTCTTCTTTTGGCATATATCTAACTCTATCTGCAGTCCACTTATCAAAGAGATTCATTATCTCTACTTTATGTTTTTCGCTATCTAACTCTTCTATTTTATAATCAGGATAAGACTTTATAAACTTATTTATCTCTGTTCTTTTTGTATGATAACTATTTCCTTTTAACCCAATAAGAGCATCTACTTCATAGATATAATCAACAAGTTTTTTCTCAACAATGTAAGACTCTAACATCTCAAACATACTCTGGGCTTCATGAGCGTCTATAATAAACTCTTCTACCATTGAGCCTTGAACATAGTCTATGCGTGAGTAGTAGTGTGAAGAGTTATTCGCATTCATAATTTCAAAACATTTTATGATGGCATCTGTGATGTTTTTCTTCTTTCCCAAAGGAGGAAGCAGCATTGTAAGTTCTCCACCAGTCATAACAAAAAGGCAAAAACATTTGTTGATAACAGCGTAAAATCCGCTACTATTTGCCAGCCATATAAAGTTAGCAGCAAAAGTATAGTCACTAAGTTCAGCATCTACCCTACTTAGATATTTCTCCATAATAGGCTTTGTAGCTATTGTAAATTTTTTTAATTTTTTTCTATTTACTGTTAAATTTCCCACTTAAAATCCTTTTTTTGGTGTACATATTATATATGAAACTATACATCTTTTTTTAGGTTTTGCAGTTGTGAAATGAGGGACATTTGTTTGAAAAAATATGATAAATAAATAGT
>JAQUFE010000001.1:92664-135994 GCA_028684815.1 Sulfurimonas sp. | reverse complement strand
GATCCCGCTATTGTTAGTACTACTTTCATGCTAAAACCTCACTTTGTATTTATGACATTTTAGCTTGTTTTAAAAGTGTTTCGTAGTTCTATTTTGTCACTTTAAAATCTTAGAGAGTTCTTTTTGCCACTCTGCTCAACATCTATGCTTGACTTTAATACATAAAGAGTAGCTCCTGTTTTTTTATAGATGATTTTTTGATGCATCTCTTTCGTGTTTAATGGATCATATCCGACCGCCTCAATCTTGTCCTTATGACTTATGATGATGCAATTATTTGCAATGCTATAGAGACTAAGACTCATAGAGTCATCATCTTTACTTAAAGGTGCACCTCTTAGCGCCTCAACACTAGGACAAGCGAGTGTATTTTTTTTTACAACATCACCTTGGGCTAAACTTAAAAAGAGAGCTAATATTAAAATGTTTTTCATAAAATTATCCAACAGTAAGAGTTATGTTTTTCTAAGAATGATTATACCCTCTAGTTTTAAAGTTCGTTATTAAAACCGTCATCCTGAACTTGATTTAGGATCCAATTCAATAATTTTTCAAAGCATTCAATTAGGCTTTATAAATAATGATATAATCCAAAGATTAAACAAACTATAGTAAAAGTAGAAACCAAATGATAAAAAAAGTCTTTTTAGTTACAACTAAAGATGAAGAACAAACAACTGCTTTTAGTGACTTAGTCTTACTTATAAAAACTCACTATGAGTTAGAAGTAGAGTTAAAATACTATAATGAGACTATTGATGCGGCTGGGTTAAAAGCATTTGTATTGTTATATCTTAGTGATGAAGAGATAAAAGTTTTTTTTAAAAATCACTTAAATAGTGATATAAATATAGCAATCCTTCCAACTAGCAAGAACCCTAAAACCATCTCAAGTTATGGAGTCTCAAACGACATCCATGAAGCTCTTGAAGATGCGCTTGAGAGTTCAAGATATATGAAAGTAGATATACTACTTTGTAACGGTGAGCCTACTTTTACAAGTATCATTATCGGAAATGTTCATGGACTAAATAATGTCAGTTTAGAGAAGAGGCTTTTCTTCTCAAAAGTAAAAAACTTTTTCATACACATAAGGCATCTAAGCTTTAAAGATTTTACCTTTACAACTATAAAAGATTATGAACTCCATACCGCAGCAACTGGCGTTTTGATACTCAAACACAGTGTAAAATATGCCAGTAATAATGCAGATAATGAAGATTTTTCATTTCAAGATGGCAAGCTAAATGTTTTTATACTCTCACCTACAAGCATCTTATCCTATGTCTATTATCTCTTTTTGGTGTTTTTTTATAGTAAAATTTCACTAAGCAATCTTCCTAGAAGTATAGGCGTTATAAAAACTTCAAAATTAAATATTACAAGTTCTAAGCCTATGGATTTTAAAATAGATGAGAGTTTAGTAAGCTCTAAAGTCATTGAGTTAGAGGTTATAAAAGAAGCTCTTAGTATCTCTTTAGGCAGGGATATAAAAGAGTTGCCAAAAGAACTTGCAACAGAAGATGAAAAAGATACTATAAAAACAAACGACTTACCAAAAGGTGAGATGGTAAGCTCTCTTTTGAGTGAGACTGTTCCGCTGTTTAAAAGAGCAGAAGAAGAAGACTTTAAAGATCTATTTCTCTCACTAAGAGAGAGTTCAAAGTTTAGCTCAATCTTTATAGTGCTAATGGTACTAAGTACACTCCTCTCAACTACAGGTTTGTTTCAAAACTCAGCTCCAGTTATCATTGGTGCGATGATTTTAGCACCACTTATGGGTCCTATAATCTCACTCTCCATGGGTGTAGTTAGAGCTGAGAATCAACTCATTAGTAGCAGTATAAAAACATTGGCTTATGGTGTAACCACCGCTCTATTTTTCTCATGCATCTACACATATTCTATGCCTCTCTCAGAACTAACACCAGAGATGCGAGGGCGACTAAATCCAAATGTACTCGACCTTATGGTAGCCATCATCTCAGGAATTGCTGGAGCTTACGCAAGTTCTAAAAGCGAAGTAGCTAAGAGTTTAGCAGGAGTAGCAATAGCCGTAGCTCTTATTCCGCCACTAAGTGTAACAGGTATCGGTATAGGTTGGGGCAACATAGACATCATTTATGGCTCATTTTTACTCTTTATTACTAACCTCGTAGGTATCACACTCTCTGCATCTTTGACATTTTTAGTCTTAGGATATTCACCTCTAAAAAGAGCAAAAAAAGGACTGCTTTATACCTCTATAATTTTAGCTTTAGTGGCAATTCCCTTGATAGTCTCCTTTACAAAACTCATCAAGCAAAATAGCATCTTAAGCAGACTAAACAACAAAATCTACATTATAGATAATAAAAAAGTTGATATTACTGTCCTAGAAGTAGATCTAAGCTCTAAAATTCCACTTCTATATATAAAAACAAGAAGTGACACACTTTTAAGTAAAGAAGACTTGGTAAGTTTAAAGAAAAACATATCTGGGAACATAGGTGATGATATTAAACTAGATGTGTCTATGAGGACTATAGTGGAGTAAATACTTATTTTATCTATTGAATGCTCTGAACAATTATTAAGTTGGATCCTGAATCAAGTTCAGGATGACGGTTTGTTCGTTCATAATGACGCGTGTCCCGTCATTCCATGCGTGTCTCGTCATTCCGTGCATGTCTCGTCATTCCGTGCTTGACACGGAATCCCTCTCGTTCCACCTCTCCTGAGGTGGAATGCATATCACAAACAACTCCCAAAATGCGCCACACCTCAGAAAAAGTGTGGCGAAAGTGGTGCAACGAGAAGTTCAGGATGACGAAGTGTTCCGTCATGCCGTGCTTGACACGGAATCTAGTTTATAGATTAAGCAGAGAGTTCTACCCCTCGTTCCACCTCTCCCGAGGTGGAATGCATATCACAAACATCTCCCAAAATACGCCACACCTCAGAAAAAGTGTGGCGAGAGTGGTGCAACGAGAAGTTCAGGATGACGAAGTGTTCCGTCATGCCGTGCTTGACACGGAATCCCTCTCGTTCCACCTCTCCCGAGGTGGAATGCATATCACAAACATCTCCCAAAATACAGAAGTTCACGAGATGGAATTATTTATCTCTCTTGCACAGACCACACCGCTACTAAAAGCCCATTGGAAGTTATAACCTCCAAGCTCTCCCGTTACATCTACAACTTCACCTATAAAATGTAGATTTTTAACCTTTTTTGACTCTAGAGTTTTAAAGTCTAACTCAGAGCTAAGGACTCCACCCCGACAAACTTCAGCCTTTGTAAAACCAAAGTTACCAGCTGGAGCGAACACATAGTTATGAATATTTTGGAGTTTTTCTCTCTGCTCTTTTGTTATTTTTCTGCACTCTACATCTACAACATCTAAGGCCTTTAGTATGGCTACACTAAGTCTTTTTGGTAGAGGAATTACCGAGCTTATGAGTTTTTTACTTTCCCTTGTAAGTTCTGATATATCTCTATCTGGCAAAAAATCTATAGATATATTTCCCTTTTTCCAATACAGAGATGCACTGAGAATAACAGGTCCGCTAATGCCTTTGTGCGCAAAAAGCAGGTCCTCTTCTAAAATTCTATCTTCTACTTTTATGCGGACATTACAGCTAAGTCCACTAAGCTCTTTCATCCAAAACTGCTCTTTTTGAAGAGTAAGCCCCACAAGTGCTGGAGTAAACTCTTTTGTTGCAATGTCAAAGCTTTTGGCAATACCGAGTCCTATCTCACTAGCTCCTAAAGTTTTGTAACTCTTTGCACCAGTTGCAACCACTACTCTTTTAGCTTTTATCTCGCCTTGGCTTGTTTTGACACAAAAAATATCATCCATTTTGCTAACTTCTAATATATCACAGTTGAGCATAAAAGTGTTTCTTGAAGTGAGTTTTTTTAGGATATTTATAATCTCATCAGATGAGTCTTTGCAAAAATAGTAGCGGTTTTTTCGCACAACAGGATTAAGCCCATTTTGCTTTAAAAACTCTAGTAAATCATCTCTACTAAAACGACTCAAAACACTTGAAATTAGCTCCGCATCTCCATCAAAGTTTTTCTCGCTCATTATGGTATTTGTAATATTACACTTACCACCGCCAGAGATTTTAAGTTTTTGTGCAACTTTAGCATTGGCATCGATGATGCCAACACTTAATTTTTTGCTCAAATGAGCCCCACACATCAAAGAACTAGCCCCTCCGCCGAGGATTAAAACATCATATATTTTCATGGGCGTATTGTAGCATCTAATTGATATGTAACACTAAAACGAACAAGTCCGTTCTAGTGGCAGGGACTCGCCGTCCCTACAACCCCCTTACCATGGAGTATGCCATTGGTTAGCATACCTAAAAGCTACGAAAAACAAGTTTTCGAGAATTACAACACTAAAACGAACAAGTCCGTTTTTATAAAAGCTCGTAACATCAGTTGTGAAGTTAGATATAATTACGAAAATCTTTTTAAAAGTAGTAATAATGAGCAACAAACTCCATATAGTCTCTCTTGGATGCACCAAAAATCTTGTCGATACTGAAGTTATGATGGGCAAACTTCAAAACTTTACACTCACTGATGACCAGTCGCAAGCTGATGTTATCATCGTAAATACTTGTGGGTTTATAGATGCTGCAAAAGAGGAGTCTATAAACACTGTTTTATCTCTTCATGAAGCAAGAAAAGAGGACTCTGTTTTAGTAATGGCAGGATGCCTGAGTGAGAGATACAAAAAGGACTTGGCAACTCAGATGCCAGAGGTAGATATCTTTACTGGTGTTGGCGATTATGACCGCATCGATGAGCTCTTAAAAGAGAAAAAGAGTCGTTTCTCAGATGAAGTTTTTCTTATAGATGGTAGCGAGAGAGTGGTAACTGGCTCCTCATATCACGCTTATATAAAACTCTCAGAAGGGTGTAACCAAACTTGTAGTTTTTGTGCTATTCCCTCTTTTAAAGGAAAGCTAAACTCTCGTAACCTTGACTCCATCGCAAAAGAAGTTGAGGGCTTAGTAGCTAAAGGTTACTATGATTTTAGCTTCGTATCACAAGATAGCTCTTCATTTTTAAGAGACCAAAATATCAAAGATGGACTTAGTCTGCTTATCCAAAGAATAGAGCTTATTGAGGGTGTAAAGAGTGCTAGAATCCTCTATCTCTACCCATCAACTACAACTATCTCACTTCTTAAAAACATAGCAAAGAGTGAGATTTTCCACAACTACTTCGATATGCCAATCCAGCATATAAACGATGAGATGCTAGGCATCATGAAGAGAGGTTTTGGTAGAAATAAAACTCTAGAGCTCTTAGACTTTATGAAGAGTCTGCCTAACTCATTTATAAGAACAAGCTTTATAGTTGGGCATCCAAAAGAGACAAAAGAGATGTTTGATGAGATGACGGAGTTTGCATCTTCGTTTGGTTTTGATAGGATAAATGTCTTTTCATACTCTGATGAGGAGACAACTCCAGCTTACGATATGAGTGATAAAATCTCAGCAAAAACCATTGCCACAAGAGCTCAAATACTTGGCGATATAGCTTCAAAAGTAAGCTCTGAGTCTTTACAAAAAAGAGTAGGGATGGATACAAAAATCATCATAGATAAAGAGAGTGATGAGCATGAATATCTTCTAAGTGCAAAAGAGCTTATGTGGGCGCCTGAGATTGATGGTGAAATATATGTAAATGATAGAACACAGGACAAAGATTTAGAGTTTGGTAAGATTTATATAGCAAAAATCACTGAGCTTGTAGGCGATACTCTGACTGCAACAGTTGACAACAGAGACTAAATCTTATGCTTGAACACTCTTGCTTAAACCAACTAAGGGGTAAAAAAAACCTTTTAGCATTCTCAGGCGGAGTAGACTCTTCAGCTCTTTTTTTCCTACTCTTAGGTGAAAATATAGAGTTTGATATAGCCATAGTAAACTACAAACAAAGAGCACAAAGTGAACTAGAAGTGAGCTATGCTAAAGAGCTGGCTTTAAAGCACAATCTTCTCTGCCACATTTTTGTGTCTCCTAGCATTGAGTCTAATTTTGAAGCAAAAGCTAGAGAGATAAGATATAACTTCTTTGAGACTCTTATAAAAAAATACTCCTATGAAAATCTCTTAACTGCTCATCATCTTGGCGACAGATTTGAGTGGATGCTAATACAGTTTTGCAAGGGTGCGGGATGTGCTGAAATGGCTGGGATGCAAAGGGTTCAAAAGAGAGATGGATACACTTTAGTTCGCCCTCTTTTGCATCTTGATAAAAGCGAATTATATATCTATCTCAAAAAAAATGATATAAAATACTTTGAAGATGCAACAAATAGAGATGAAGAGATAAAGAGAAACTCTTTTAGACATAGACATACAAATGTTCTACTAGATAAGCATCTAAGTGGCATCAAAAAGAGTTTTGAGTATATAGATGCTGATAGAGAGATTCTTATCCCAGAAGTTGAGATTGCTCATATAAATGAACTCACTTATTTTAAATCCACTAAGAACATTCGCTCAGACATCTTTATAATAGACAAAATTCTAAAAACAAAATCTTATATGCTTAGCTTTAGTGAGAGAGAGTTACTTCATAAACAGAGTAGCCTAGTCGTAGGAAGAGAGTTTTTGGTGAGTTTCTCAAAAGGGTTTGTTTTTATCTTGCCTTATTTAGATGCTCCTATGACTAAAGAGTTTAAAGAGGAGTGTAGAGTTTTAAAGATAGAGCCTAAGATGCGTCCATATCTCTACACAAACAAAGAAACTTTTACAAAGGTAAAAGAACTACTGCTGTGATACTTTTTTGCTTCTATAGACTCTCATAGTAAAAGATGAGCTTATTAGCTCATGGTCTCGTTTAAACTCTATAGGAAAGTTTACACCTATAATCCAATCAGCTTTGTTTATCGCATCTAAGAAGCTATAAAAACTCTGCGGAGAGTTTATAGATGAAGTTGTATTTACCTCATAAACACTAAACTCATCTTCATCAGCTAATTGTTTTTGTTCTAATAACTCTAGGGATATAAAGTAACTTCTAAAGAGTTTTTTAAATCTTGTAGGATTAAAAGAGTTGTCAAATGAGGTTATTATATGGGCATTATCAGATTGTAACTGCTTTAGCTTATCTAAAGTTTTATCTGTAAACTCTTCATATCTTCTAAGCTCCATAGCCTCTTTATTTAGAACTCCTCTTTGTTCTCTATAATTTTTTCCCTCAGGGATAAGAACTAAAAAGGAAAAAATCAGTACAAATAGCAGTAATATTATCGAGAAAAAAAGAAGATATAGGCTCTGTTTTGTTATACTAATCTTCATCATCAACCTCTTTTTCTTCCTCATATTTAGGAGACTCTAGCGATAATTCTTCTTCATCTATATAGTTTGTAGAGACAAACTTTAGCCAACCATTTTGGCTCTCATAGAAACTGCTATAAGTTCTATGAAAGATAGAGCGAAGAGGTGCTTGGAGCATAAAGTTATAGACATCTTTGTTGGGTGTTATTCCATGTAGTATGAGCCCATTTTTTAAGAGTGTAGCTTGTGATAGAGTTATTCTTTGTGGAACAAGGTCAAAAAGATTTGCAATCGAGTCTTTTAATACCGTATTTTTAGTGCTTATTCTCTCACTGAGTTGGACTTCTTTTTCTATAAAAGTTATTTGTGAGTTCATCTTTTGCACACTTGCTTCTAACTCAATCATCTTCTGTTTTATATCTTGTATATTTTGAGTAAATCTATAATCCTTAAAAAATAAAAAGAAATAAGTTAAAAAAAGCATAATAAGCGTAATACTAAAAAAACTAAAGATTAACTTTAGCTCTGCAGATATCACACTTTTTTTACGTGGTTTTATATAACTATATTTCATTTTAACTCTGCCTTTGCAAGGTCAATCATCTCACCACCAAGATCTATATGTCTAACAAAAACACTAAAGAACATCTCTTCTTCAAGGTATGTTTTAAGATCAGCGCTTACCCCTATAGCATCAGCAATATAAACAGTCTCTATAAATTTACTTTGATATTTAGAATCTTTATAAAACCTATTTACAGAATTTTGAATAGCTGTAAACCTTTGATAATCCTCATTAAAACTACTTGGGCCTTGAACTAAAAAATCTTCCTCTTCATCTAAAAAATCATCATCTTGAGATTGTGAAAACTCATCTATCTCATCTATGGCATCAAGATCTTCAATATCTCCAAAATCATCCAAACCATCAATATCACTCATAGTATCAATATCATCTAAATCTATACTAGATTCTAGATCCAAATCAATCTCAGAGTCTGATGAATCCATCATCATCTCATCTTGATTATTATCATGTCCTACATATAAATGTTCGCCAAAAAGGAGCTTCATTTTATCAAAAACGCCTACCGTGATGAAGTTTTCTTCTACAAGAACAAAGAGTCCTAACTGTGTCTCTATTTTATCTTTAAAAAAACTAGACAATATACTAAAAGAGGAAAATATAAAATCAACTCCTATACCCGCATAGGTTTTTTTGATTGTCTCAATGCCTGATACTGATGTGTAATAAGCCCAATCATTCTCATGGCACATCATCTTTGAAGCACTAAAATCGCCAAAGACTGTCATATCTTTAGTAGAACATGTTGGTATAGCGCCTTGCTCCTCTGAGTAGTCTAAAACACAGATATAAGAAAAAGGAGACTCACCTATAAAAGAGTCAATATACTCTCTCATAGTTGTAGTGAACTCTCTATCTTCAAAGCTTTTATGATAGTTTTTAGGGGTATGTTTTTTACTACTTATTTGAATGTAGACAACACTCTTTGAACGTTCAATAACAATAGCTACAAAAATCTTACTATAGATGGATTCAAAAAGTTTGTCAAGCACTATTCATCTCCACATAAAGGATGTGCTTTGTTATAGTTTTGTTGTTTCAATGCACTGCCTAATTTTGTATATATTTGTGTAGTAGCCATGCTTGAGTGCCCTAAAAGTTCACTAACATCAGCGATAGATGCACTACCATTTAGCAACTCTGTTGCGTAAGAGTGACGGAGTTGATGTGGTGACACTTTTAATCCCACTCTTTTAAAGACTTTATTAACCTTATATCTTAGAGTGTTTTGGCTTAATCTTTCATCATTTGCCTCAAAAAGAAATACTTTTGGGGAGTTTTTGGACAAATACTCATCTATGAGTTTCTTGGTTGATTTAAGAAGTGGCACATCTCTATGTTTAGCGCCTTTACCTAAAACTCTTATCCACTCACTCGATATATCACTTAGCTTTAAATTTACTAGTTCAGATATTCTAAGGCCTAAAGAGTAGAGCATTACAACTATTAGTCTCTCATACTCATCTGTATATTCAAGTGCCTCTGTTATATGTTTATGTGATATTGGTTTAGGTAAAGTTTTTGCTACTTTTATACTATCATCTGCCTTTAGAAAAACGCTCATCTCATTATCATTTAAAAACTCTACAAAGCCTCTTATAGCACTTAATTTCTTACTTATACTCTTAGGATTTAATTTTGCTATTTTTATACGATATGGCATAAGATTGATAGTGGTTTTCTCATCTTCTTCATAGATTTCTACATACTCTAGTGCTTCTTGTATAGCTTCATCATAACTCTTTATAGTCAAATCCGAATAACCCCTAAAGCTCTCAAGATGCTCTAAAAAGGCTACTCTTTTCTTATTTATTGACTTTTTCAAGTAACTTCTCGAAATCTTTATGATATGTTGCTGCTTGACTTACTAGCCTCTCATCAGTCACAACACTTGGGGCTAATTTTCTATATGAACTTATCATTATCTCACAAATGGTTCTTATCTTTGCTCTATCAGCGTTAGAGATTACTTCATGTGTGGCAATTTTATTGATATCTTGCATATAAGCTCTTGCTTCTTCTATGTAAGAGACATACTTAAGAGAGGTGATAGACTGAGCCATAACTGTAGATGCCATACGGTTATATATATCCATACTAAAGGCTTCTTTTGCATAAAAAAGGGCCTCTTTATACTCGCCTATCTCATAGTAGTATTTTGCTTTTAGAGATTTTTCATAGGATGGGTTTATAAGAAAATAGAGTGCCATAAGGAAGATTAAAAAAAAGGCTACAATTGGAATCAACACTCTAGATCTCATGAGTTTCTAGCCCCTTTTTTATTATAGTTCTCGCTTCTTCCATTTCCATACCGCTAATATCAATCAAATTGCTAATATAGTAGTTTATTGTACCAAATGGTTTTGGTATTACAAATTTATCCCAAGAAGAAAATTGCCAATATGAACTAGGTTTTATCTCAACAAGAACAATTTTCACATCTGCTTTTTGAGCCATAACAATTATACCATCTGCAACTTCATGTCTTGGGCCCTTAGGTCCATCTGGCGTTATACCTAAATCATATCCATCTTTTAATTCTTTAATAGATTGTATCAAAGCTTTTGCTCCGCCTCTAGTAGATGAGCCGCGGATTGTGCCAAATTTAAAAAACTCTAGCGTTTTTGCAATTAGGTTACCATCAAAATGTTCTGAAATTAATAATTTTACATGTGGAGTTTTTCTAAATCTAGTGTAGGCATATGGAATCATTAAAAGTTCACCATGCCAACAAGCCATAATGATAGGCTCATCACCAATACTATCTGGAGCATAAAACTTTTTTTTGTTTG
This sequence comes from Sulfurimonas sp., assembly GCA_028684815.1. Lineage (GTDB taxonomy): Bacteria > Campylobacterota > Campylobacteria > Campylobacterales > Sulfurimonadaceae > Sulfurimonas. Next base: position 125,318 of record JAQUFE010000001.1, on the reverse strand, counting down.
TTATATATAAGAATCTAATCAAAAGTGAACCCAGTAAGGGCACTATGATTAGAGCAAGGGCACGACTTATCTTTTTAAGCAACAACTTCACCTGTTAAAATAGTTCTTCCAATGGAAGTTATCTTAACATCTCTAAATTCGCCTAAAAGTTCATCAGAACCTTTTACTTTTATAACGATGTTATCATCGCTTCTACCGCTTACATAGAAGTCTTGAACAAGATCTTCAAAATAGACTCTGTAAATCTTACCAAGAGATGTGGCATTTATCTCATCTAGAATCTCTGTATGAAGAGTCTGAAGTGCTGTAAGTCTATGAGATGCCACCTCTTCATCGACAGTATTAGTGAAGTGTTCAGCTTCCGTCTCAGGACGAGCAGAATATTTAAAAGAGAAAATTTGGTTAAATCTAACTTGACGCATAACATCTAAAGAGTCAAGAAAATCTTCATCACTCTCACCTGGGAAGGCTACAATGATATCAGTAGAGATGCTAACTTCTGGGCACTCTGTACGAAGTTTTTCTACACGGTTTAAGAACCACTCTTTTGTGTAACCTCTCTTCATATCTTTCAAAACTTTTGTTGATCCACTTTGAAGTGGCATATGCATGGATTTACATATTTTAGGGTTTTTTGCAAATTCCTCTATAAACTCATCATCCATGTGAAAAGGATGCGGAGAAGTAAAACGGATACGCTCTAGTCCTTCTATCTTTGAAAGCCTTCTTAGAAGCTCTGAAAAGTTTACCTTTTCATGTTCACCCGAAAATCTACGGCCATAGTTATTTACATTTTGACCTAGAAGAAAAACCTCTTTAGCTCCAGCGTCTACTGCTTTTTTGGCCTCATTTATAATAAGACCATCAGGGATAGAAACCTCATCGCCACGAGTTTTTGGGACTATGCAGTAAGTACAAGATTTATCACAACCGATGGAGATATTTATAAAAGCTTTGTAAGGGGATGTTCTAAAGTCATTAAAAGCAAATTCGCTCTCATCGTAGTTTATATCTATCTCAACAGCTCTATCTTTATGTATGATTTCACTGATTTTAGAGACATTCCTAGCACCTAGTACAAAGTTTACATATGGCGCTCTTTTTATAATCTCTTCACCTAGATGCGATGCTGTGCAACCACAAACACCTATCTTTGCATCTGGTTTTTTTCTTTTATTAAAGACTCCAAGTTCAGAGAAAAGCTTTGAGACAGGTTTTTCTCTAACAGAGCAAGTATTTATGAGTATTAGGTCAGCATCTCTAAAGTCAGCTACTACTTCATAGCCCTCTTTCTCTGTAAGCTCGGCTATCATATGCTCACTATCGCGTGAGTTCATAGCGCAACCTAAGGTCTCAATAAATAGTTTCATTATTTTACCTCAAAGACTTTGAACAAGTCCAAACTGTTTTTAGTCGCTAAACCCTTGGTGAGAATATTCATTTTGTTTCCTAGCTAATGATATGTACTTGGTACATATACTCACTGTCAGAAAGACCATATTTTACTTCGCTCATATAAAAACTCTTACCTTTTTGCTCAAAATGGTCTTGAAGTTCTAGCAAATCTTTGTGAGAGTTATCTTTATCAAAATAAAAAATCATACTCCCCTCTTTTTCAACACTAGCTTCTAGCTTTTCTAAATCAACTTTTTTTGGTTTTGTTTCGATATCTGTTCTTGCAAATTTTAAATCCATCTCTTTATTTCCTTTAATTTATTTCATAAATTTAAGGGAACCTTTTCCCTATTCATTTATCACGCAAAACGAACAAGTCCGTTTTACTACGCTAACGCTGAGTTTCCCTCGGCGGGAAGCCCTCGGCACTTGTGCCTCTTTGTTTATTTCATAAATTTAAGGGAACCTTATGTCCCTTAATTTTACTTTGTAAAATGAAGAAAACCCTTCACTTTATTTTGTCACGATATCGGAAGTAATTCCGCTACCTACGCTAACGCTGAGTTTCCTTCGGCAGGAAGCCCTCGGCACTAGTGCCTCTTCCTTTATTTTACTTTGTAAAATGAAGAAAACCCTTCACTTTATTTTGTCACGATATCGGAAGTAATTCCGCTACCTACGCTAATACCCCAAGGGTACTCCGTCGTGCGCGCTGAGTTTTGCTCAGCGCAAGGCTCTCGGCACTTGTGCCTCTTTGTTCTATTTTCTCACTGTATCGAAAGTAATTCCGCTACACTTACTAAAGCTAAAAGCATCGCTTAAGAAAGTTGTATCAAGCTTATCACTCTCTTGGAAGCGAGGTTTTAACCTCGTTAACTCTAAATACCTAAACACCATTCCTACTACTATTAAAAGTCTTGCATTATATACGAAAACTACTAAAAGTCATATTAAAGATATTTTTGGATATAATTTCAAACTTCATAAGAAATCCCAACAAATATTATTATTACTGTTTTTTATGAGACTTTAAAAAAACCATTGCCTATGCAAAAAATCAAGGAAATTGATATGGAAAAAATCTTAGATATTGTTGATGCTATTGCACATGAAAAAGGCCTTCAACCTGACAAAGTTATAGAGGCTCTAAAGACTGCATTTATTCAGACTGCAAAGAGAGTTATAGATAGAAGGTTTGCTTTTGAGGCAAATATTGATAAAACAAAAAGAAGTGTGGATATAGTTCAAACTATTACAGTTGTAGCTGATGATGACAAGAAGCTTCAAGATGAAGAAGTTGCACCTGCATACATCTCTATAACTGATGCTAGGGAGTATGATGATCAAGTAGAGCTTGATGATCAACTTCAAATTCCACATGACTTAGAAGAGTATGGAAGAACCGCTGCATCTCATTTGCACCGTGAGATAGAGTACCATGTTCAAAGACTCGTAGAAGATGAGCTTTTTAACAAATACAACTCTAAAATAGGTACACTTGTAAATGGTCGCGTAACAAGTGTTGACTCTCAAAATGCTACATATATAGAGGTAGATGAAGTTCGTGCGGTACTACCAATGAAGAGTCGTATAAAAGGTGAGATTTTCAAAAAAGGAGATCACCTAAAAGCAGTTGTTCGCCGCGTTTTAATGGATAAAGAAAATGGTATCCAAATAGAACTATCACGAACTTCTCCTAAATTTTTAGAAGAGCTTTTAGCGTTAGAAGTTCCTGAGATTGCTGATGGTGCAGTTATCATTGAAAAGAGTGCTAGAATACCAGGAGAGAGAGCTAAAATAGCACTTATTAGTACGCATCCACAAGTTGATGCAGTTGGTGCTACAGTTGGTGTAAAAGGGGTTAGAATTAACGCTGTAAGCCGTGAGCTTATAGGTGAGAACATTGACTGTGTTGAGTACACTACAATTCCTGAACTTTTTATCTCAAGAGTTATGTCGCCTGCAATTATCTCTCATGTTGAGATTATAAGAGATGAAAATGGAGAGCCTGAAAAAGCTATCATTACACTGCCAGCTGACCAAAAATCAAAAGCCATTGGTAAGAGTGGTATAAATATCCGCCTTGCATCTATGCTAACGGGCTTAAATATTGAGCTTGTAGAAAATAATGAAGTTACAGATGAACAAGGTGAAGCACAAGAATCAAAAGATGGTGTTGATGCATTAGAGGCACTGTTTAGTTAATAGTCCGCAAAAGGAACAAAGTCCCTTTTGCTACGCTAGCCGCTCCTCTCATTCCCACGCTCTGCGTGGGAATTCATATATAACTTACAGCCTACAAATTCTAAATTAAAATTTTACCCACGTTTGATATATGGATTTAATTTTAATAAAATCAGATCCGCAACCATATTCCCCAAAAGTGTCAAAAATGCTGTTATTATCAAAGTTCCCATGATTATGGGATAGTCGCGACTTAGTGCACTCATAAAAAATAGCTGTCCCATCCCATCTATCCCAAAAATAGACTCTAAAATAACACTACCACCGATAAGTCCTGGAAGTGATAATCCAAGTAGTGTAATGATTGGAGGTAAGAGATTTGGGAGTATGTAGTAACGAAGCATTTTTTGCTCTGATAATCCCCTTGAGAGTGCAAAAAAATAGTAATCGCTTTTTAATATCTCTAAAGTTAGGGAGCGCACATAGATTATCATACTACCAAGACCTACAAAAATCATAACGCCGACTGGAAGTACTAGATGCCAAGCCATATCGCTATAATATGCAAAACCCTCTTTAGGTTCAGTAGAGTGAAGTCCTGCAATAGGAAAAAGATTTAGATTCAGTGATAAAAAGATAATAAACAATAGTGCTAAATAAAAAGATGGCATAGAAAAAGAGACTAGAGAGATTTGGCGGATAATATAGTCCGCTTTTTTTTCATACTCTAGTGCCGCTTTTATACCAAGATATAAAGAGATAGCAAAGACACAAACAAGAGCTATAGAGTTCATAATAAGCGTGATTGGAAGTCTCTTTAATATCTCACTACTTACATCTTGGCCAGTTACAAATGAGATGCCAAAGTTTAGTGTAACTATGTTTTTTATCCAGTCTAGATATTGAGCTGTTAGCGATTTATCTAAGCCATAGACCGCTTTTAGCTGCTCTATAGCTTCTTCTGTCATATTAGGATTTAACTCTCCAGCTGCAAAAAAACTATTGGGTGCCGCATGAATAGCTAAAAACGAGATGATTGAAATAAGGAGCAACATAAAGATTATATAAAAGATTTTTTTTATCATAAGAGAGATTATATCAAATTTAACTCCCCTTGATGCAATAAAGAGAATAAAGCTTTTTTAAAAGCCTGTGTATGAAGTAGTTAGGTATAAATTAACTCTAAAAGAAGCACAAACAAAAGTAAAAACTTCTGTTTGTTATTTTCTGAGTGGACTATCTTACATCCCAAGAAAAGACAGTTTTGCCATCTCCATTAGTCTCAGCAGCTGCCATTCCCATGATATTGTATCCGCTATCAACATAGTGAATTTCACCAGTCACACCAGATGCCAAGTCACTAAGTAGGTACATTGCAGAGTTTCCAACTTGCTCAGTTGTAACATTTTTCTTTAAAGGTGAGTTAGTCTCATTCCAATTTAAAATCTGTTTAAAATCGCCTATGCCAGCAGCAGCGAGTGTTCTTATTGGTCCAGCTGAGATTGCATTTACTCTTTGACCTCTCTTACCTAAATCTACCGCCATATATCTTACACTTGATTCTAATGCAGCCTTTGCTACACCCATAACATTGTAGTTTACAATATATTTTGGACCACCTAGATATGAAAGCGTTAGTATTGATGCATCATCAGCTAAAACGCTCTCTAAGCGGTTTGTTAAGTCGATAAATGAGTATACAGAGACATCCATAGCGATCCCAAATGCTTTTTTAGAAGTCTTTATAAAAGGCTCACTCAATGCTTCTTTTGGTGCAAATGCAACAGAATGAACTAAAAAGTCAATCTTTCCAAAGTCCTTCTCTACTAATGCAGCGATTCCTGCCATATGCTCCTCATTTGAGACATCAAGTTCATAAACTTTATCACTACCAAACTCTTTAGCAATTGGCTCAACTCTCTTTTTGAGTGCATCATTTAAGTAAGTAAAAGCCATCTCTGCGCCCTGCTCATGGCAAGCTTTTGCTATTCCATAAGCTATTGATTTATTATTTGCAAGACCTACGATAAGACCTTTTTTACCCTTCATTATCATTCTTTTATTCCTTAATTTTATTTTATAAAATGAAGGAAACCCTTCACTCTATTTTGTCACGACAAAGGAACAAGTCCCTTTGTCTACGCTAATACCCCAAGGGTACTCCGTCGTGCGCGCTAAGTTTTGCTCAGCGCAAGGCTCTCGGCACTTGTGCCTCTTCCTTAATTTTATTTTTCTCGTTCCACCTCTCCAGAGGTGGAATGCATACCAACACATAACTATAAAAGTAAATCACAACTCAGAAAGAGGTGTGACGAGTGGACTCTTAATTCTTCTCTATCTCTTGTGCAATTTTACACATCTCACAAAAGTCTTGTGCATTGAGTGCTGCACCTCCAACTAAAATGCCATCGACTGCATCTATACTTAAAACTTCTTTTGCATTACTTACTTTTACACTTCCACCATAAAGAAGTGCCGACGCTGACTTTTTCTTTAGTTCCTTATGAAGAGATGCTATATCTTCGTTGGTTGGAGTAAGTCCCGTACCTATTGCCCAAACTGGCTCGTAAGCGATTATGAGATTTTCATAGTTTGTATCTATGCCCTCATACTGCTTTGAGATATACTCCATCATATTGTCAAATCCAGACTCTCTAACCTCAAGAGGCTCACCTACGCAGTAGACTATTTTAAATCCAAGATTTTTATAAAAATCAAACTTTTTAACAAGCTCCTCTTGAGATTCACCTAGTACGTGCCTTCTCTCACTATGTCCTATAAGAATGGTTTTAATCCCAAACTCATCAAGATGCATACTTCCTATCTCTCCAGTAAATGCGCCCTTAATAGCCCCATGTGCATTTTGAGCACCTACTATAATCTTCCCATTATGTGCAACTATCGAAGAAGTTGCTGGAAAAACCAAGACTTCCTGAGTAATACTACTCTTACTCAAACAAGACTCTAAACTCTTAAGATACTCAAGCGTCTCGGCTCTAGTTAAATTTGTTTTTAAATTAGCTGCAATTATCATATTAGGCCTCTTTGTTAATTATTAAAGGTTCAACTCCTGGAAGTATTTTTCCCTCTAAAAGTTCTAGTGATGCACCACCGCCAGTAGAGATAAAACTCATCTCATCATCTACACCTATTCTTTGAACAAGGTCTGCTGTATCTCCACCGCCAATTACTGTTGTAGCATAGCTATCAGCTACAAAATTAGCGATTTTACTTGAACCTCTTGCAAACTTTTCCATCTCATAAACGCCCATTGGCCCATTCCAAAGTACTGTTTGCACATCAGCTAGACCCTCACGATAAAGTCTAACAGTTGCAGGCCCAATATCTAGACCCATCCAAGCGTTTGGAATCTCTTGAGTGGTTACTATCTTACTTACTGCATCTTCTGAAAACTTGTCCGCTACTATAACATCCACAGGAAGGTAAAACTTAACACCCAGCTTTTTTGCTTCATCCATAATATGTCCAGCTTCTTCTAGCAAATCATCTTCTACTAAAGATGAGCCTATGTTGTAACCCATCCTTTTTAAAAAGGTAAATGCCATACCACCACCTATAAACATCTTATCTACTTTTGGCAGTAGATTCATAAGAGCTTCTAGTTTTCCAGAGACTTTTGAGCCTCCAATTATTGCGGCAAAAGGACGTACTGGATTGTTTATAAGTTTGGAGAAAAATGTTATCTCTTTTTGAAGTAAAAAGCCTGCAGCCTTATGTTCATTATCAAAAAAATGCGTTATTCCCTCAACTGAAGAGTGCGCTCTATGACTAACACCAAAAGCATCATTTATATAAAATTCTGCCATAGATGCTAACTTTTCTGAGAGCCCTCTATCATTTTTAGTCTCCCCATCTTCAAAACGAAGATTTTCCAGAAGCAGTACTTGAGAATTTTTAAGTGAAGCTGCCTTAGATATTGCATCTGGGCCTATCACATCTTTAGCTATTATTACATCCCTTTTTAAAAGATGCTGGATTCTTCTTGCTACTGGGACTAAAGAGTATTTTTCATCAACTTTTCCTCTTGGGCGGCCAAAGTGAGATGCCAAGACAACTGCACACTCTTGGTCAAGACAGTAGTTTATAGTTGAGAGAGCTGAGCGGATTCTTCTATCATCAGAGATGTTTCCATACTCATCCATAGGGACATTAAAATCACATCTTATAAAGACTTTTTTACCAGCTAAATCTAAGTTTTTTATGTTTAATAATTCCATATATTTCCTTAATTTTTTTTATAATGTTAGATATTATGAACTTACCGCTGAAGTCTTCTCAGCGAGCCCGACTAAGTACCCTTTGGGCATTAGCTTTGCAAAACGGATTCTACTCATTTTGCCTATTTGTTAGATGAGATGTACAGAGCCATATCAAGAAGTCTTGTTGAATAACCCCATTCATTATCATACCACGCCATTACTTTGATCATATCACCTGCTATTACCTGAGTTAAATCCTCTGCAACTATTGCGCTATAAGAACATCCTACAAAGTCTTGAGATACCCTCATCTCTTTATCAATAAGTAAAAGTCCTTTTAGTTTAGTTGATGCCATCTCGTTAAATAAAGCATTTACCTCTTCTACACTTGTTTTTTTTCTAACTACTACATTTAGGTCAACCATAGAAACATCTGGGGTTGGAACGCGAACGCTTTGACCATGAAGTTTTCCACTTAATTGCGGAAGAACTAAACCTAAAGCTTTTGCAGCACCAGTTGTAGTAGGTATCATATTTATTGCCCCTGCACGTGAGCGGCGTCTATCTTTTGAATGTTTTACATCTAAGAGATTTTGATCATTTGTATATGAGTGAATAGTTGTCATCAAACCTTTTTCAATCCCAAAAGCCTCATCTAAAGTCTTTGCAACAAGACCTAAACAGTTTGTAGTACAAGATGCATTAGAGACTATTTTTTGCCCAGCGTAGAGATGTTCATTTACTCCCATTACAAAAGTAGCAGTCTCTTTGTCTTGTGATGGAGCGGAAAAAAGAACTTTTTTTATTCCATTATTTATATGAATTTGAGCACTCTCTTGAGTTAAAAAGAAACCAGTACACTCTAAAACAATGTCCGCACCACACTCAGCAAAGGTAAGTTTTTTAGGATCGCTTTCATTAAAGACTCTGATATTTTTGCCATCTATGTTAATATTGTTTTCATCAACTTGAACTACCTCACCTTTAAATGTTTGGTGAACTGAGTCATTTTTTAGTAGGTAGAGCATCATGTCAATTGTAGCTAAGTCATTTATTGCTACGATTTGGACATCATTTCTACTAGCTGCTATGCGCGTGACACAGCGACCAATCCTACCAAATCCGTTTATTGCTATCTTAAGCGCCATATATAATTCCTAAAATTAAAAAAATCAAATTATTTTATCCAAAATTAGCTATAATTCGCTTTAAATTTGGACAAGTCTATGGAAACTATTGCACTTTTTGGCGGCTCTTTTGATCCGCCTCACATCGCTCACGAGGCTCTTGTAAAAGCTCTTTTGGAAATAAAAGGGATTGACAAAGTAGTAGTAATGCCTACATATCTAAATCCTTTTAAATCGCATTTCTTTGCACCCTCAGAGTTGAGGCTAAAATGGCTAAGAGAGATTTTTAGTGACTCAAATGAGGTTGAAGTCAGTGACTACGAAGTTAGGCAAAACAAAAAAGTTCCAAGTATAGAGAGTGTAAAGCATCTTCTAAAAAGTTATAAGAAGATATACTTAGTCATAGGCGCGGATAATCTCTCTTCACTAAGTAAATGGACGAGTTTTGATGAGCTAAATAGTCTAGTTACATTTATAGTGGCATCAAGAGATAGTGTAGATATACCAGAGAGTTATTTAAGGCTTAACATTGACATAGATATCTCATCAACTATGTTAAGAGAAGATTTAGACATAACAAAACTGCCATCAAAATGTGCAGATGAGATAATAAAATTTTACCAAGGAAAAAAATGCAATCAAGAATAGAAAAAATAGTAAACTCACTAGATAAGAACAAGGCAGAGTCAATAGAAGTCTTTGACCTAAGAGAAAAAAACTACTTTGTAGAGTATGCGATTATAGCTTCATCACTAAGCTCAAAACACACAACTGCGCTTTTAAACCACATAAAAACTGACCTAAAGCCAACTGAGACTTTTGTACATGTTGATGAGAGTGAGGACTGGGTCGTTATAGATCTTAGCGATATACTAATCCATATCATGACACCTGAATACAGAGTCAAGTATGATATGGAGAGCTTTTTAACTTCACTCTCTGATGGTAAAGAAGGCAACACTTTATAGTTAGTTTGTAAAAGGAAAAACCTCCTTTTACGCTCTACTGCTCCTCTTCTATTTCCTGCTCTACTGTCTCTTTAGTTTCTTCATTTATATTTTGTAAAATATCTTTATAATCATAGATTGAATCAACATATCTAACAGGCTCACTTCCTCTAGCATAGCCGTGCTTTAGAGTTTTATAGTACTTTTTTTGAGACAAAAGTGGTAAAACTTTTTTCAAATCACTCCAGATATTTTTGTCTAGCCCCATTTTTTCTGCTAATGTTTGCGCATCTACTATATGCCCCATACCCACATTATATGCAGCTAGTGCAAACTTTAAACGGTTTTCTCCTTCTACTCCTTCTGGAACACTCTTTAGCATCTGGTTTAGATGTTTAGCTCCGCCTTTTATACTCTCTCTTGGATCAAGACGATTTTTCACACCTAAGAGTTTTGCTGTTTTTAGTGTTAGCATCATCAAACCACGAACCCCTGTAAAGCTCTTTGCTTTAGGATTCCAGTGCGATTCTTGATAGGATTGCGCAGCTAATAGTCTCCATGGTATAGCGTACATCTCTCCATATTTAACAAAGTACTCTTTATAAGTTGGAAGTCTTGATTTTACTCTCTTATAAAACATTGTGTTATCATAATAGTCAAAGAAAAGCACATAACTATAGTAGTGGTCTTTTAGTTGGGCTAATTTACCACTCTGGTTATATTTGTTAAGCCATGAGTACATATCAGCCTCAAGCTTTTTAGAATTCGGCGCAAGAACCCACGCCAACTGCTCTCTTTCACTTATGATAAATGCTGACTCAATTTGCGACATATATCTTTGATTTAGTGCATATATATTTGAATCTGCAACTGTACAATCTATCTCATGAGATGCAACTTGTTCTAGTAGCTCTTCGGTTGAGAGTTCAGTATCAAAAGATGCATTTATATCAAAGCCATCTGCTTGAAGTGAGCGCAAAGTTTCACTATAGCTTGTCTCTTCTCCAACCTTTATGCGAAGTCCTGCTAAGTCTTCTATATTGCGTGGAAAATTCCCGCCAATAATCATCCCACGGTTACAAACAACCTGCTCTTGAACTTCAAAATATGAGGGACCAAAGTTAAAAATTTTTTCTCTATCTTTCGTTTTGGCTAAAGATGCAGAGGTTATATGAATGTGAGGAAGCTTTGAGAGTCTAATAGCATCTTTAATTGTGTTTGCCGTTGTTATATTTAACTTTGCACCCAAATGTTCGGCATAAGCACTTAGCAAGTCATACTCAAAGCCTTGTGGACCTTCTACGCCTATATAATAGGTTGATGGTGCATTTAGCAAAACAACATTAAGTACTTTTGTTTTTTTTATCTCATCTAAGACAGATGGCTTCTCTATTCTCTTTCCTGGCTCATAAGCAGAATTACTCAGCCAACCAAAAACAAAAAAACTCAAAGCAAAAAGAACTATTAGTAAGGCTCTTATATTTTTATCTAATTTACTCATTGCATTAGTTTACATATACAAGCTTACGCAAATATAAAGCGGTTGATACCACTTTCATATTCGTGCGCTAAAACCTTGTCATGTACCTTGAGTATTGAGTCAACGAGGTAGAGACCTAGTCCAAAACTATTTTTAGATGGATTGTCTTTTGTAAATGGTTCTATGTAGTATTGTAGTGGATGTGCTATACACTTTCCAACGCTCTCAAAGCATAACTCGCCATTTTTCATAACTATTTTGATATGAGAATCTGTTGAGTATTTTATACCATTATCTATCATGTTTTTTATAGCAGTTGTGTAGAGCCTATAATTTGCTTGCACCTTAACGCTAGCATCTACGTCTATATCCACACACTCTCCATCCACCATAGCCATATCTATCGCACCATCTATAATATCTACAAGCCTATACTCATTAAAATTGCTCTTATCGCTAATGCTAGTTACCTCTTCAATAAGTGCAAACTCCTCCACTAAAGTCTCTAGCCTTCCAAAGATAGAGCTAAATCTATCTCTCTCTTTTTGAGTACTAAGCATCTGAGTAGCTATTGTTCCCTTTGCTATGGGAGTCTTTAACTCATGCATAAGGTTTCTTAAAAAGAGGGTTCTTGCATCTAGGAGTGTATTTATCTTCTCTCTTGTAAATTCTAGTTCATTTGATACAAGTGCTATCTCATCTCTTCCTGAAGTTTTAAAAGAGATATTCATATTTCCATTTCCAAAAAGTGCTATCTTCCTTCTAAGCCTTATTAGTGGTCTTAGTCTTTGAAGTATCAGCATAAATGAGATAAAAATTATTAAAACAATAGTCAGATAAGAGTAAGCGATAGAGTAGTAAGTATATGGCTTTAGCTCTTCATCTTCAATAAGTGCAACTCCCAAAGGTGACTCTATATAGAAGTATATTCTCTTTGCATATTCAAGCATCGAGATTCTAAAGTCACGAGTCACCTTTTGAGTATAAAGCCCTTGATTGTTAAGCATAATGGCTTCATCTACTCTTGTAAAGTTCCTTTGCTTTAGAATCTTTGCGTGTTTTGTGATTCTTTTTTTATCTATTTCATCTTTTTCTAAAACAAATTTATATACTGCCAGATTTGCTTCAAGCATAATTTGTGAAGTATTTTTTTGTAGATGCTCGCGATAAATTTGATTTATAGTTTCATGTTTTGTAAAGATTTGTTCTACATATTGAGTTTTATTTAGCTTATAAAACTCCCAAAAAACTGCACTAACGCTAAACAGGGTAACAGTTAGTGCAAAGAGCACAGTTAGTAAAACGGCGTGTTTACGCAATATTGTCTCCTTAGTAAAGAACGTATGCCGCAAGGATGCGATGTTTTTCTTTACTAAATTTCTCTCACAAAAATTTACCTTTCTTTAGAAAAAGCTTTACTTAGAGCTAAGAGAAAAAATTATCAATTTTTATTATTTAAGTAGTTTATATCCAACGCCACGAACTGACTCTATAAGAGTTTTATCGCCTAGTTTATTTCTGATTCTGCCAACCATTACATCTATGCTTTTGTTTGATGAGTCTTCATTTATGGCATTTACATTGTGGATTAAGTCTTCTCTTGAGACTACAAGCCCTTGTTTTGCTATCATATATGCAAGGATGCCAAACTCTGCGTTTGTAAGGTCTATATTTCTACCCTTATAAGTTATCATCATAGAAGACAAATCGCATCTAAAATCACTTTTAGACTCCTCTTTTGCTTCTGATTTTGCAGCATATCTTCTTAAAACTGAGTGGATTCTAGCTTCAAGTTCTCTTGGGTCATAAGGCTTCGGCAGGTAGTCATCAGCGCCTAGCTCTAAGGCTTTTACCTTATCTGTCACATCACTTCTAGCTGAGGAGATGATTATAGGGATATCTTGTCTCTCACGAATCGCCTCACAAACCTCAAGTCCGTCCATACCAGGAAGGGTAAGATCTAGTATCACTAAGTCATACTTCTCTAGCTTTAGTATGCTCACCGCTTTAAAAGGGTCATCTTCTGTAATCACCTCAAAATCAAACTGCTCAAGATATTCAGTTAAAATTTCTGCTAATTCTAAGTCATCTTCAATCATTAATATTTTTTTCATGGTGAAATTTTATCCTATTTAAACTAATGAATAATTACGAGAATAGTAAAGCGATGTTATACGCTACAAATGCTAAAGAATAAGCCGCTATAGAAGTAAAAGTAAAGAGATAAATAAAGTACTTTATACCGCCAGCTTCACGAGTAAAGACTATAGATGCTGCTAAACATGGAAGGTAAATCATGATTACAACTATAAAAGCAACAGCTGAGGCAAAAGATATGTTTTTACTTATAGCATCTACTAGTGAGCTACTCTCTTCATCTACCTCATCGCCTAGGGCATATAAAACTCCAAGAGTTGAGACTACAACTTCTTTAGCTGCAAGACCTGTTTGAAGTGCAACGCTCATTCTCCAGTCAAAACCTAAAGGTGCAAAAAGAGGCTCTGAAAACTTTCCAATAGTTCCCAAATAACTCTGCTCTAGGTGTAAAACTGAAAGCTCATTTTTTAACTTATTTTTTGTCTCCTCTGTAGCTGCCAACTCTATCTTAGTTGCAAATTCCTCTTTTAACTCTAGGTCGTGCGGATAGTTACTCAAAAACCAAATAAGCATAGATGCCGCTGCTATAAATGTACCCGCTTTTTTAAGATACATCTTAGTTTTTGTTAAAACTGTGTGCCAGATAAGCTTTACTGATGGAAGTCTATACTTTGGCATCTCCATAACAAAAGGCTCATCCGCACCCTTAAATGCAGTTAGTTTTAAAATCTTTGCGGCAATTAGCCCAAGAAAAGCACCGCCTATATAGATGGCAAACAGGACATTTCCAGCCATCTCAGCTGAGAAAAATGCACCTGCAAAAAGAACATAAACAGGGAGTTTAGCCCCACAACTCATAAAGCCAATGATAAAAAGAGTTAGCAGTCTATCTCTATCATTTTTAAGGATCCTTGCACTCATATAAGCTGGGATGGAACATCCAAAACCAGTCACAAGAGGGATAAAAGATTGACCATGAAGTCCAAACTTATGAAAAAAACCATCTAATAAAAAAGCGACCCTTGACATATAACCTGTACTCTCTAAGAGTGCTATTCCAATAAAAAGTATAATGATATTTGGAACAAACAAAACAACAGCTCCAACACCTGCAATCACACCATCGACTATAAGTGAACGGATATCTTCATTTGCAATGGTAGCACCTACTGTGTCGCCTAACCAGCCAAAAAAGGCCTCCATCCAATCCATCGGTATAGAGCCAATTTCAAAAGTAAGCTGAAAAAGCCCCCACATAAGAAAGAGAAATATCGGGATGCCAAAGAGTGGATGAATCAAGATATCATCTATCTTTTGAGTGGTTGTTTTTTCCTCATTGACCATTGATGTTTTTACAACTTCTGCAATGATACCTCTGTTAAAGGCAACATACTCTTCTGCAAAGGCCTCTTTAATATCATCACTATCATGATGCAATTCTATATGCTTTATAGCATCTATAAGGATGGGTTGAAGCTCTATCCAGATAGGATTATCATGAAGCCTTGCATAGGTTTTTTTGTTGTTTTTTAAAAGATTTATAGCTATGTTTCTATATGAGTTTGGTGCTTCATGTTTATGTTTTTGCAAGCAGGCAACTATCTTTGAAATCTCCTCTTCAACTGCTTCACTAAAGATAAGTTTTGACTCTTGTCTTGTCTGCGAGCCAACTTTTACTATCGCATCTAAGAGTTCTGCTATTCCCTTTTTTGTAACTGCAGAGGTCTTTATACAAGGGATGCCAAGAAGCTCAGACATATAGTCTGCATCTATCTCTATGCCCTCTTTTTCCGCCTCATCACTCATATTTAACGCTATAACTATATCTTTATTCATGCTCATAAGCTCAGAAGTGAGCTGTAGGTTTTTCTCTAAATTTGTAGAGTCCACTACATTTATAATCAGGTCATATCCGCCACCGCTAAGATAGTTATGAGTTACTCTCTCTTCTATTGAATAGTCCGTAAATGCGTAAGTTCCGGGCAAATCAACCACCGTAAAGTGGTAGTCCTTATAGTCAAATAAAACCTCAGTCTTATCTACAGTCACACCAGAGAAGTTTCCTACATGAAGATGTGCATTTGATACTGAGTTGATAAGCATACTCTTACCAACATTTGGCTGACCCACAAGTGCAATCTTTAGGTGCTTTGCTATAACTGGACAAGCCTTATCTTGTTCTAGGTTCATATTGACTCCACTTCTATAAATTGGGCTTCTTTTGCTCTTAGGGCTAGACTCATCTTGCCAGCCTTTATCTTTATGGTAGATTTTGCAGGCGCGTACTCTATAACTTCTAAAATCGCCTCTTTCATAATGCCAAAAGAGATTAGCCTCTGTTTTAACTCTTTTGGAGCATGAAGCTTTACTACTCTTACTTTTTCATTTTTTTGACAATCTATTAATGTTTTCATCTATGTTCTTAATTTTAATTTTTTATATTCACAAGGATAGTCTTTTTTAATTTAAAAGCATCTTAATAATGATAAATGTTATCAATAAAGCTTTAAGTACTTTTTTTCATATAAATAGTTTGATTAAAAGCGTTTTAAGAGATATAATCACACCTAAATTTAGCTCAAGGCTTTTTATGAAATTTCTCTACAATCCAAGCTCTCACTTCAACCTTGCAAATCTTTTTACCTTTGTAAATATTACAGCAGGACTTCTTGCCACTTACTTTATCACTCAAAACAACTTTGTTTTAGCCATCATTTTAGCATGGATTGGTGGTGCTTTTGATATCTTTGATGGCAAAATTGCAAGAAAGTTTAAGCTCTCAAATGAGTTTGGAGTCCAACTAGATAGTTTTGCAGACTTTTTAACCTTTGTACTTGTTCCCGTCTTTTTAATTTTTCAAGCCGTATATGCAACTTCACTCTCAGGTCTCTCACTAATCATTGCCTCAATTATTAGCATCTACTATGTAATAAGCGGTCTCAGACGTCTTGTACATTTCAACTTGCACACAGATGCAGGCGAGGTAAGTAAGTATTTTACAGGCGTACCAACTCCACTAGGAGCGATTTTATTATGGCTAGCTTATCTAACTCACGCTTATGATATTTTACCAGCTATGGTTGTGGTAGTTTTGATGATTATTGTGGGGTGGAGCATGAACTCTAAGATAAAAGTTAGACATCCGTAAAAATTTGGCAAGTTTTTCGGAGCCCCGAAATATCGTGGAGAATGCCATTGGTTAGCATTCCTAAAGTTCGCGGTTTTGTTGTTTATGAAATTTTAAGAGCTAGATACTCTTTTTGTCACTTTGGATTTTAGCTTTTTTGACCGAATGGAGTCGTTAAGAAAATGCAACTGTTTGAACGAAGCGAGTTTTGCATTTTTAGACGCAATGACCGAAAAAAAGCGTTAAAAAATCCAACTCGTGACATGCTTTTTGCTTACTTTTTTAAAAAAGTAAGCTGAAAAACTCATTTTAAGGCTAAAGCTAATTTAAAAATAGATTATTTTAATAGTCTCTGGCTCCCATGCTCCGCGTGGGAGTCTATATATACACAATACTCAAAAAGTTATATATGAATTCCCACGCAGAGCGTGGGAACTAGTTAAAACTCACTTCGTTCAAACAGTTGAATTTTCTTAACGAAATTTATTTGTTCTTTCTTCGCTCTGCAGATGTTGTAACTTACGCATAAATTTTTTCATCACTTTTGATTTTAGCTTTTTTGACCAAGTCTCTTGCTCCCATGCTCTGCGTGGGAGCCTATATATACACAATACTCAAAAAGTTATATATGAGTTCCCACGCAGAGCGTGGGAACTAGCTAAAAAAAAAAGGCCAAGACTCGAAAGTCTTAGCCTCATCCTTTTAGATATCTGTTAGTTAGGCAGATATAATTAAGATTCATATATCTCAACAAAAGAAGTATAGCAAAGTAAGAAAAATTTGTCAAAACTACTTAGAGTTTCTCTGGCTCCCATGCTCCGCGTGGGAGCCTATATATACACAATACTCAAAAAGTTATATATGAATTCCCACGCAGAGCGTGGGAACTAGCTAGAACCCCGAAACATCGTGGAGAATGCCATTAGTTACTATTCCTAGAGTTCGCGGTTTTGAGATGTTGTTAAAAAATCCTCAAAACTATTTAGAGTTTAAAGCATACCTTCCAGAACCTAGAAAAAATACACTTAGTGATAGTACAAGATACAAAAATGGAAGTTCCATCGCAGGTGCGCCGTGTTTCGTTAAGGCTAAAAAAGCTACGCCGTAAGCTAAAAATATAGCAAATACCATAGTAAATCCTAAAACAACTGATGCAGCTCTTGCATAGAGTCCTAAGATGATAAAGATAGGCATTAAAACCTCTCCCATATAGACTCCATACGCTAAAAATTCAGGAAGTCCAGCTTTTGTCACTAGGTGTTTTACCCCGTCGATGCCATTTCTAATCTTATCAACCCCGTGAAAGAGCATCATGATGCCAAGACTTAACCTGATTATGAGTTTTGCTACATCTATATTTTGAAACATTCTATTCCTTTATATCACTTTTTCTAAATCTACAACTTCCAACGCTTATAACTCTACCATTTTTAATAGCTTCTTTTACATATAAAAGCGTGCCTTGTGGGTCAGCATCTCCGATCTCTTCTTGTATTATGCGAAGCAGATCTTTCTCACTTGTGGTCGTCCATGTTTTTTCATAGCTGTATTGTGTTTGTATATTCATAAGTAGTATAATAGCCAAAAATCTATTTATCGCACAAAGGCAGTTTATGAAAAATATGCTAAAAAACTTCACTATTTTATATGTAGAAGATGATGAGATGGTAAGAGCTAGTGCGGTGGAGTATCTTAGCCGCGTTGCCAAAGAGGTTTTAGAAGCAAAAGATGGCAAAGATGCTATCAAGATTTGGAAGAGTCATAAGCCAGATATCATCATCTCAGACATAAATATGCCGCGCTTAAATGGCATAGATATGGCGAGCTATATAAGGTCACATGACAAAGATGTCCAAATCATCATAGCAACGGCTCACTCTGACACAGAGTATTTACTAAAAGCGGTTGAGCTTCAACTTGTAAAATACATCATAAAGCCTATAACAAAAGAAAAACTCATTGAAGCACTAGAAAAGTCCATAGAACTCATAAAAGATAAGAGTAAATTTAGCCTAGCACTCTCGCAAAATACTAAATATAACGCTTATGAAAAAGTAATCTATGAAGATGACAAAGAGGTAAAACTAACCAAAAATGAGACTCTCTTTTTGGACCTATTAGCACACCACCACACAAGAGTTGTAAAGTACGAAGAGATAGAGAGTGCGATCTGGCCATACGATGGAATGAGCCAAGATGCCATCCGCTCTTTGGTGCGAGGACTTAGAAAAAAAGTACCACACAACTCCATTGAAAATATCTCAGGGAGTGGTTACAAGCTCAACATCTATAGCAAATAATGATTTAAATATACCATTTGGTGTATAATACATAAAAAGGAGATGCTATGAGCAAAGTACAAACTAGTTTAAGACTTGATGCAGACAAACTTTTAGAAGCAAAAGAGATACTAAAAAATCTAGGTCTTAATTTTACAGATGCTGTAAATATATTTACAAATATGGTTGTAGCTACTAAAGGAATGCCCTTTGATGTGAGACTACCTACAAAAGAATTTAAGACTTCTTTAGATGAGTTAGAACATAAAAAGGGCAAAAATTTTAAAAATACTAAAGAACTCTTTGAGGATTTAGATAGCTAATGTACTCTATCTTTAGAACATCCTCTTTTAAAAAGCAATACAAAAAGTTATCTTTTACAGATAAAGAACTTTTAAAAGAGGTGATTGTTTTACTAGCTAATAATGAAACACTTGAAGAAATATACAAGGGCCACAAGCTTGGCGGAAACTTTAAAAATCTAAGAGAGTGCCATGTAAAGCCTGACCTACTCCTGATTTACAAAATAGATGATAAAATTTTAGAATTAGCCCTTGTTCAAGTTGGAAATCACAACTCACTCTTTAAATAAACAAAGCGAGTTTTTAAAAACTCGCTTTTTGGAACCGAAAATTAGTTCACTATTCCTACCCTTTTTTCGCTACAAACTTATGATACAAAATCGGTAAAAGCACTAGCGTTAAAAAGGTTGATGAGACTAGACCGTTTATGATAACTATCGCTAGTGGTTTTTGTATCTCTGAACCTGGTCCTGTTGCAAAGAGCATTGGGATGAGGGCTAGAGCTGCTATGGATGCTGTCATTAAAACTGGTCTAAGTCTTCTTAGTGAGCCTTGAATAACTAACTCTTGTGAGTCCTCTATAGTTCCTCTTAGTTTGTTAAAGTACTCCAGCATCACAACGCCGTTTAAGACTGCAATTCCCATCAGAGCGATAAAACCAACACTAGCTGGCACACTCATATACTCATTCATATAGTAAAGTCCAAAGACTCCGCCGATAAGTGCAAAAGGTATGTTTAAGAGGATTAAAAATGCTTGCAGAGATGACTTAAATGTCAAAAGAAGCAAGATGAAAACCATAACTATACTAAGTGGCACTATGATAGAGAGTCGCTTAGATGCTCTTTGTTGGTTTTGATACTCTCCTGCATACTCTATAAAATATCCTTGCGGAAGTTCTAGCTTCTCATCTATTAAGGTGCTAAGCTCATCCACAAAACCTACCAGATCTCGCCCTACTACATTGGTTTGTACAAGAGACTTTCTCATAGAGTTCTCATGGTCAATCTGCACAGGACCTTGTGTCATTTTAAACTCTACTAACTCGTTTATCTCAACGCTCTCTCCACTAGCAAGCACATATTGCAAGTTTTTGTTTTTGCTCATTGTAGTTTGAAGAGTTTTATCTCCCTTTATCATAAGTGGAATCCGTCTTAAATCTTCTTGAACAATCCCAACTTCTATCCCATCAACACTAGCCTTTAGGTAGTTTGAGAGCTCATCCTTACTTACCACATGCCTAGCCATCGCCTCTTCTTTAAACTCTATCTCCCAGTAAGCAACTCCCTCATTAGCCTTTTTGTAAACATCGCTACTACCCTTGATGGACTCCGTAATTGTGGCTACTTCTTTAGCTATCTCTTCAAGCCTCTCTGTGTCGCCTCCATAGATATTTACAACTATATCCCCTCTTGAGCCACTTAGCATCTCAGATACTCGCATAGCTATGGGTTGTGTAAAACTATACTCAATGCCTACAAATTCATCTAAAACTCCTCTAAACTCATCGAGCAGCCACTCATTTGATGGTACTCTCCACTCATTTTTTGGTTTTAAGACTAAAAATGTATCTGTATCATTCAAGCCCATTGGATCTAGTCCTATCTCATCACTTCCACCCCTTGCTACTATGGAGAGGACTTCTGGGACATCACGCATAAGAGCTTTTTGGATTTTTAAGTCAATATCACGACTAGCTTCAAGTGAGATAGATGGATTTTTCTCTATACCGATGATAACATTTCCCTCATCAAGCGTTGGCATAAATGTCTTTCCAACTCCCAGATATGCGACAACTGCAGCTATCCATAAAACCCCAACTACAGCAAAGACGCTCTTTTGATGAGAGAGAGAAAACCTCAAAATCTTCTCATACCATTTCTCTAAAAATACCATCAAAGCCACTTCTTTTCCTGGTTCTTTTTTTAGCACATAAAAACTCACAACAGGTATAAAAGTAAGTGCTAAAATGAGTGAAGAAGTTAGTGCAAAAACAATGCTAAGAGCAACTGGAACAAAGAGTTTTCCCTCTAAGCCCTCTAGTGTTAGTAGTGGTAAGAAAACTATGATGATGATGAGTATCCCAGTAAAAACTGGAGTTGCAACCTCTTTTGCCGAAATCAAAACCACACTTAGTTTTGACTCATCTTTGTACTTTTCATCTTGGAGATGCTCTGCAATATTTTCAACCATAACAACCCCAGCATCTACGAGCATCCCAATAGCAATAGCAAGCCCTCCAAGACTCATAAGGTTTGCACTAATACCAAAGTAGCTCATAGCCACAAAGGTCATCATAGCGGCAAAAGGCAAGATGATGGCTACACTAAAAGCAGATGCAAAGCTTCCCAAAAAGAGATATAAAACTATCATGATAAGAGCCATAGCTTCAAGTAGTGCTTTAGTAACTGTATGTATAGCTTTTGAGACTAAGTCTGAACGGTCGTAAAAGATGTTGATAGTTGTGCCTTTTGGCAAATCTTTTTCTATATTTTTTAGTTCTTCTTTTACTCTCTTTAAAACCCCAGAAGTATCAACACCTTTTCGCGAGAGTATCAAACCTTGAACTGCTTCTTCTTTACCATCTTTTGTGACAAAACCACCTCTTGTAAGTGAGCCAATCCTAACCTCAGCAATATCAGATACTCTGATATCTCTTGCATCAACACTCTTTATAATTAGTCTTGATATATCACTAAGATTTTTGAGTCTCCCCTCTGTTCTTATAAAGAGGCTCTGCTCGCCTATGGAGAGCCTTCCAACACCCTCATTTTTATTGTTCTTTTTAATGGCATCTTCGAGTTGGCTCATTGTGATTTTGTGCAGTTTCATCTTTAAAAAATCAGGAACTATCTCATAAGTCTTAACATATCCGCCCAGAGCATTTGTGTCTGCCACACCATCAATTGAGCGGATTTTTTTATTTATAACCCAGTCAAGAAGTGTTCGCTTTTGCATCAAATCTAAGTCATCAGACTCTATAGTAAACATCAAAACTTCGCCCAAAGGTGTAGTGATGGGAGCTAGTCCTCCTGCGACATTCTCAGGAAGTACATCTTTTACCTCACTTAGCCTTTGTGCCACTTGCTGTCTCGCCCAGTAGATATCAACCCCATCTTCAAAGTCAATAGTTATGTCACAAAGTCCATACTTTGAAAGTGAGCGAACCATCACCTGTTTTGGTATGCTTTGCAGGTTTTGCTCCACTGGAATCATCACACGAGACTCCATCTCAGCTGGTGTCATACCAGATGATTTTAGTATGATTTTTACCTGAGTTGGAGCCACATCAGGGTAGGCATCTACTGGTAGTTTTAGCATCGAAGATGCGCCAAAAAACAAGACTCCAAATGCGACTAAGAGAACTAAAAACCTTTGCGAAAGTGCAAAACTAATGAGTCTCTCACTCACCTTGATGCTCCATTGCACTAAGAAGTGCGGAAGTGGAACTCACAGCTACTTTATCTTCATCAGTCAATTCTGCTTCTATGGTGTAAGTTTGTGCATCTTCTTTGAGTATTACAACACTCAAAGCCTCATATCCTTTTGGGGTTTTTCTAAAGATTATTGGCATGTTTTCTTTATAAACCAAAGCACTTTTTTCAACCACAAATGCACTCTCTACACTCTTTTTTATCTTTGCGAAATAGACTCTATTTATCATCACGCCTTTTGCATCTTCTATGATAGCTCTTACATTTACAGACTGTGTCTCTTCATTTGCGATGTTTGAAATGGCAACGATCTCGGCACTCTTTGATTCAAAGTAGCATCTATCTCCAAGAACTAAATTTTTCGCAACAGCAATAGGCACACTTAATTCCAAATACCTCTTTGCATCTGCATAGATTTTCATCATAGTTTTGTTAGATTCAACTTTTTGTCCAATATTTACAGCTATGGCATCTACTAAACCATCTCTTTGTGCCAAGATATTTATAGACTCTACAAGCGTGTGAGTATCTCTAACTCTCTTTAGTAGAATCTCATTAAAGCCGCTCATAAGGAGTTCGCCCTCACTCAAACTTACTCTTAACTCGGAGTTTAGTTTTTCTTTTTGTGAGGTAAACAGATTCTTCTCTGAGATGATTCCCTCACTAAAGAGCTTCTCATCTCTTTGGTAGTTTTTAAGTAGGTTTTGCTTCTCTATAAGAGCGTTGATATACTCTTTTTGAAGCTTTAAAAGCTCGCTACTTCTTAAAGAGATAAGCTTATCTCCTTTTTTTACAGAGGAGAGTTTTGTGACAAAAATATCTAAGACAACCGAATCAACTGCTAATCCGACAGAGATGATATCTTTTGCATCTAAGCTCACCTTTGCGTTATATGCTCCAAACTCTATAGTTGTAGCTTTTTGTACTTTTGTGGTTTTGATACCAAGTTCACTCTCTTGCTTTTTGCTAATCTCAATATTTGCAAAAAGAGTCATAAAGATAAGTGTTAAAAGTGTTAATATTCTCATAATTTTTCCCTCATATCAGCTCTTTTATAAAGCTCTATTAACTCATTGTAATAATTTTTGTTAATCTCTTGAAGTTCAAGGAGTGTTTTTGAATATGAACGCGTTGCATCCAGATACTCTAAAACACTGCTATGTCCCTCTCTAAGAGACTCTTTAGCCAAATCTTTTAACTCTAAACTCAGAGGTAAAATCTCCTCTTCTAAGAGAACAGACTCCTCATAAAGGGCCTTTAACTTTTTAGCAGATGCCTCAAGAGACTTTTCTATCTCAATACTTAGTGCATCTTTTTTAGCCACAAGTGAGGCATCTTTGTGAAGCAACTCAGCTCTTTGTAACTGAGCTTTTGAACTTAAAAAATCAAGTGGAAGACTCACTCCAAAAGTATAGCGCTTTGTATCTAGCTCTTTTTCATAAAGCAGTTCGTAGCCTATGGAGCTAAATGTTGAGTTATATACATTATAAAAAGCCTTTGTGGAGCTTTGTTCTTGAGCTATCGCTTTTATAAGAGCGTGTTCTTGAACCTCTTTTATCTCAACTCTTTTTGTGATTTTAAACAAATCGTCACAAGCCAACTCTTCTATTGTAAGATTATCAACTGCTTCATTTAGGCTTGAAAGTTCTGAGATATAGGCTCGCCTAAAAGCTGAGAGACTCTGCTTTGTTTTTGCTAAATCCAACTTGTTAAAGAGTAGCTCTTTTTTTGAAATCTCTCCAAGTTCATAAGCTCTTTGAAGTCTTAAAAAACCCTCATTTTGCTCATCATATAGCCCTTTAAAGGACTCACTCATCCCTTTTGAGATGCAGGCTTGATGATATGTTTTTGCTATATCTAAACTCATCATATCCAGAGCGAAAGATGCACTTATCTCTATAGCTTCTTTTTTCGCATCTACAGCTTTGCTTTTGTTTGCAAAGGGATGACTTATCTCTTGAGAGATGCCAACTCCGTACTCTTCTCCTTTTTTGCCAGTCTCATCAGCGTGAGAGATGCTAAGACCCAAATATGGGGCATCATAAGCACCTAAAAGTTCTGTTTGAGCGATCTCTGATTTAGTCTGCTCTTTCATTGAAGTCACTCTTTTGCTCATCTGCCCAGCTTCTAATATCTCGCTTAGATTTTGTGCGAAAAGAGCTGTAGATATAAAGAGTGGTAAGAATATTTTTATTTTCATTATTTAACCTTTTTTTTAAAATTTTAGTTTTATAAAAAAAGTCTATATGAGTGGCGGTCTTTGTGGAACTTGTGATGTGTTTGAACTTAGAGTGAGGATAATGCTCGATGGCTTTGTATCTAAGAGTTTAGTCTCTATAAACAGAGTATCTTTGAGGTTAAAATTAAAAATATTGTGGATGGTGTCATGAACCTTACTTTGCATATCTGCTTTGTCATACACCTTGTAACTAAGCTCATAATTTGCATCGTGATGCATATCGTGCACAACATAGTCATGCACAACAAAAAAAGCAAAAGTAATAAGAAGTAGAGTTAAAACTCTTTTTTTAATCATTTTCATAATGCAAACATTCTACACAAAACTCCATTACATGAGTGTTAAGATACAAAACTATATCTCAATCCTAAAGCAAACTCCATCTTCAAAATTGCTAACACTCAGGCTTCCTCCAAGATGCTCTTCTATAATCATCTTTGACATATAGAGTCCTAAACCTGTTCCGTTATGTTTATCTTTTGTAGAGAAGTATGGCTCAAATATTTTCTCCTTTATAGCCTCATCAATCCCTCCAGCATTATCACAAACTTCTACAACTAGTTTCTCTTTTTGGCATCTCGTTTTGATGGTGATTTTAGGATTTTGTACCTCTTTTTCTACTAATATATCTTTTGCATTTTTTATAAGATTTAACATAACTTGTATAAACTCATTTTTATATATATGAGTCAAATCCCGTCCTTGAGTATCTAGTTCAAGTTCTATGCCACTAAGTTCAAGCGATTTTTGCATCAAGCTCACACTTGTATTTACTACATCGCTAACAAGTACAAACTCTTTTGATTTATCAGGTCTGAAGTAGTTTCTAAAATCATCTATGGTTACAGACATAAACTCTAAGATAGCATTTGCTTCAACTAACTTCTCATCAAGATACTCTTTTGTAAGCTCTTTATGCTCATAAGCTGAGTCGATATTCATAAATACATATGACATCTGATTTAAAGGTTGTCTCCACTGATGAGCTATCATACTTAACATATCCCCCATCTCTGCCATCTTTGACTGTTGGATTAGGATTTTATCTTTTTGTCTCTGTTCCCTTAATCCATCAGCAACCCTTTGCTCTAGTGACTCATTTAATTTCTCAAGTTCATCAGCTCTTCTTTGCACCTCATCTTGATACTCTAAAAATATACCATTTATCTTTCTTGAGAGAAGAAGTGAGAGAACAACAACAAAGATAACAATAGCCGCTGATGCACTTAGGATAAAGTCTAGTTCATTATCTAGCATCTGCTCCAATTGATTTTGTTTTTCTAACTCTTTTTTACTCATCTTAGATGTCTCAAAACCATAAAGCAAGTACCAATCAAGTGGCTCATAGTACTTAGAGTAGTAGTAAAAATTATCTAAGGTGTCTTTATGCCATTTTGATTCTTCTGAGAGGTTTGTAGATATAAATTCAAGTGAGTTATCTCCTAAAAAAGATGACATTTTTTTAGATAAAAAAATAGGCTCTTTTGCTTCATAAAGGCCCATAAAATCGGCTCTATCCATAGGTATGCTCTTTAGCATCTCTAAGAGTTCAGACTTTAGAGAATCTCTCTTATTCTCAACATTTATGGATGAGCCTATGTAGTAGTCATAAATATTTAAGTTTTTAACATACGTTATATAACTCTGTTTTTGTTCATAAAAATCGCTCTCTAAAAAGCCCTCTTGGTATTTTCTCGCCTTTTGTATCTCTTCTAAGATTATGGCTCTATGGTTAGCATCTTCATAAGATATAATGTTTTTTTGCGATAGTTTTAAGCTTCGTGGTAGAATATTTTCTCCATTAAAACTAACCATAAAAATGGGGCTTTTACCTGCGTTAAATGCCATCTGAGAATCTATTATCCGCTCTTTTATCTCTCTTGCTGACTTTTTCATATCATACTTTTCATAGATATATCTAGCACTATCATAAGCCATATCAACACTCTGCTTAAGCTCCATTTTTATGCCATCAGCTAAACGATTTGTTTTATAGTCAAATAGAAGGTTTAACTGATCTACCCAAATCTCACTCTTAGCTTTTTTAGACTCTATATGCTCAGCTATAGAAATCTCTTTTACTTTTTTGAAATAAGCGTTTACTTTATCTATATAAAAAGTAGTTATAAAAAAACTAGCCGTCAACACCAAGGCTAATGGCACTACGACTATAAGATATGAGATTACTCTTTTTTCATTTATCTTCATGTTTACTCTTCACTTATTATGCTTAACTCTTTTTTAGGCTTAAGCCCTAACTCCACAAGATTTTGTGCCCGTTTTATAATGTTTCCTTTACCACTCTTTAGTCTCTTCATAGAGATATCGTAAGAGTCCTGAGCCTTTTGAAGATGCTCTTTTACCTTTAGCATCTCATCTACAAACAAAACAAGTTTTTCATACATCGCCTCAGCCTCACTCACTATTTTTTGGGCATGCTCTTCTTGGTGTTTTGTTCTCCAAATATGCTCTATAGTTCTAAGTGTCACTAGGAGTGTAGATGGTGAGACTACTAAGATATTGCTATCATAAGCACGTTTAAAAAACTCTCCATCTGACTCAAGTGCAAGAAGAAAAGCTCCTTCTATTGGCATAAAAAGAAGTGTAAAATCAAGTGTATTTACACCCTCTAAAGCATCGTAATTTTTAGCGCTAAGCTCTTTTACATGCGTACTTATGGAGTTTAGATGCTCTCTTAAAGCCTGACTCTTTAGCTTAGCATCATCCTCTTTTACAAACTTTTCATAAGCTAAAAGAGAGACTTTTGAGTCTATGATGATATCTCTTTGTTGTGGCATATGAATCACTACATCAGGGCGGTAACTTTTGCCCTCAGGAGATTTTAGACTCACTTGTGTTTTATACTCCATCCCCTCTCTTAAGCCTGATTCTTCTAAGATTCTAACTAAAACTATCTCGCCCCAGTTTCCTTGAGTTTTGTTCTCACCCTTTAGAGCATTTGTAAGATTTAATGCATCTTGAGATAGTTTAGAGTTCATCTCTTTTAGTCTTACTAACTCATCTTTTAATAGATGCCGCTCTTTCGTCTCATAACTAAACTGCTCTTTTGATTGGTTTGAGAAGTTTGTTATCTGTTCACGAAAAGGACGAAGAAGCATCTCAAAATGCTCTTTATGCGTATGGTTAAAACTCTTTGATTTTGTCTCAAAAATCTCATTAGCTAGAAGTCTAAACTCTTTTGATAGCTCCTCTTTTGCACTTTGGAGCATCTCTATCTTCTCTTGATGAGATTTTATATTTCCTTCATACTTACTACTTAAGATGGCGTATCTCATTCTTAAGTCATTTTTGGTTTGAAGAGTCGATACATAAAGATACAACAATGTTGCAATAACTACACAACAAACAATCAAAAGAGCCAAATATAAATCCATTAAAAATTATCCTAAGTTTGATTTGTATAAATTATACAGTATTTGTATTTGCATTGTCTCATTTCAATGCAAAATGCCATCTTTTATGCTAGAATCGACTTTATGATCCAATGGCACGAAGGGTTAAGTCTTGGCGTAAAAGCCATTGATGATGACCATAAAAAACTCCTAAACATTATCAACACTCTCTCAGATGCTATAAAAGATGGCAACACGCAAGAAGTTATAGATAAAACATTCAAAGACTTACAAAAGTATGTACTAGAGCATTTTCATAGAGAAGAAGCACTCCTTAAAAAGTGTAATTATGAAGATATAAAAGAGCATATGGCTCAGCATAGAGAGTTTGGCAAAAAAATTCCCGAACTAATGACAAAACTAGCCGATGTAAAAAATAGTGCTAATGCGCAAGAAGTAAGTTACTTTCTAACAGATTGGCTATTTAACCATATTATAGAAGAAGATATTCCAACTATTAGTATATATGAACAGCATGGTCTTACAAAACAAAAAATGAGTAATAAAAAGAGTTTTATCTCTAAAATAACAAAAAAAACTATAGAAAATTTTAGTTTTACAAAGAGAATTTTTCTCTCAGCCATTATTCCTCTCTTAGGAATGCTCCTCTTTGGGACTATCATACTATTTAACAACCTCACAAAATATATGAACATGAAAAAAACATCTACGATAACTCAGATTGTATCAAGTGTAGATAAAGTTGTTCACGATATGCAGATGGAAAGAGGTCTAAGTATTGGCCATGTTACTTGCTCAGATGGAAAGTTTAAAGAGACTCTAAGACGACAAAAGCTTAGCCTTAATATCTCAATAAAAAAGTTTCAAGAAAAAATCAAAGAACCAGATATAAAGCATATAAGCGTAATAGAACCATATATAAAAAGATTTCAAGCAGATATATTATCACTAAAAAAGCTCAGGGATAAGATAGATGCAAAAGAAATCACCCAAGATGAAGCGATATATTCTTATACCCAGATTATTAAAAATATCCTAAACATCACGCCAAAGGTAGCCTTTTTAAACTACGATAGAGAGATATCTTCTAATATTGCCACACTATCTTCTTTGCAACATCTAAAAGAGTCTTTAGGCCAACAAAGAGCCTATGCAATTATGCTTATAGAAAAAAATGGTGGCTCCATAGATGAATATCTACACTTTGCAAAGCTAGATGGAACCCAAAGAGCTTTTTTCGAAACATTTAAGCAGAGTGCATCTCCCTTAGAACAAGGTGAGTATAATTTAATTATATCCTCAGACATAGCGAAAAAAATAGATGACTATAAACAAAGCATCTATCTCAGAGAGTTTGATTCTCTTGATTCGCAAGTCTGGTTTGACTCTGTCACAGAGCTTATCAATGAGATAAAAATCTTTGAAGAGAGTCTCCTCTTTAAGATTAACTCTTTAGTAGAGGCAAGTATAAATGACTCTATAGTAAATCTTCTTTTATGGTTATTTTTTGCTACAACTATCTTAATCATTACACTCTCTATGCTCTATACTTTTAGAACAAGCACAAAGTACCAGATCCATCAACTCACAGATGCCATGAAAGATTTAGCTAAAGGAGGAAGGTCGCTTAGACTCTCTCCTATAAATATAAACAGAGATGAGTTAGCTGTTATGTACGATGCATACGAGACAACCAGACAAAAACTCCTAAAGGGTGATATCTACACCCAACTCTATCTAAATAAAAAAGAGTTAGAGATAGAGTCTCAGCAAAAACAGAATGTTGAACTTCAAGAGATGGCATATATTGACCCTCTTACAGGTACTATGAACCGCCGTAAGTTTGATGAGTTGTCTCAAATTGAGCTAGAGCGTTCAAACCGCTATAAAAGTGAGCTAAGTTTTTTATTGCTAGATATTGACCACTTTAAAAAGATAAACGACACTTATGGGCACGATGCTGGCGATGAAGTGCTTAAACACTTCTCTAGTATATGTTTAAGCATGGCGAGGAGTTTAGATATTGTAGCTAGGATTGGCGGTGAAGAGTTTGTAGTGATGCTAAGAGAGACAGACTCTGATGGCGCTCTTATCTTTGCTGAGAGATTCCGTGAAACAATCTCCAACTCAGTTGTAAACCATGATGGTAAAAGTATAAAATACACTCTAAGCATAGGAATATCTTCAAGACAAGATGATGATAAAGATGTAAAAGCAATCCTACAAAGAGCAGATAAAGCACTCTATGGGGCTAAAAACAGTGGAAGAAACCGTAGTATTATCTACTAAGATTACGCATATTATCAAGTAAGTTTACTTAAATGGCAGAAGCAAAACATAGATTGCACACTAATCATATAGTATGCCATTGGTAAGCATACCTATATCATGGAGTATGTCATTTGCTAGTAATACCTATATCATTGAGTATGCCATTGATTAGCATACCTAAAAGCTACGAAAAATTAATTGTGTGCTCTGATTAATCTATAAACTAGATTCCGTGTCAAGCACGGAATGACAGAACACGCGCCATCCTGAACACGCGTCATCCTGAACTTGATTCAGGATCTAGCTTATAGATTAATCAGAGGGTTCAATTTTTTGAGAGATTCAAATTGTTTCAGGTCTTTTTTACACAATATAAACTTAAATTATCAGAAATATAATCAACTTCAAGCTAAATTATGTTTTACTTGGATATAATCCGCCAAATAGTTTAAGGGGAAGGTGCTTTGCGTTTGGCAAAATTGTATCATCTCCTTAATTACAAGGATAATGATGCAAGAAAATGCACAAACAGAACTAAACGTACCCGTAAAGGAGAATCTAGTCACATTTGATGATTTAGGTTTAAACAAAAACATGCTTAGAAGCGTAAAAGAGGCTGGTTTTACAATACCTAGTCCAATTCAAGTAGCTGCAATCCCTTTTATATTAGAAGGTCGTGATATCGTAGGTCAAGCACACACTGGAACAGGTAAAACTGCAGCTTTTGGTCTTCCTGCACTAAATAACATCGACGTTAATGCTGGAGTTGAGATACTCGTTATCACTCCAACAAGAGAGCTTGCTACTCAAGTAAGTGATGAACTTTTCAAATATGGTAGAACGATAAACGCTAGAACTGTTACAGTTTATGGCGGAAGCTCTTACAACAGACAGATAGATTTAATAGACAGAGGTGCAAGTGTAGTAGTTGCTACTCCAGGCCGCCTTTTAGATATCCTCAAGAAAAATTTAGTAAAAAACTTTACACCAAGCATAGTTGTTTTAGATGAAGCAGATGAGATGCTAGATATGGGATTTTTAGATGATATCAATGAGATATTCTCTTATCTTCCAACAAACCGTCAAACTCTACTATTCTCAGCAACAATGCCAAAGCCTATAAAACTTCTAGCAGAGAGAATTTTAAACAACCCTGAGTTTATCTCTATCACTCAAGGTGAAACAACAAACACAGATATAGAACAACTATACTATGTGATAGAAGAGTCAGAGAGAGATGATGCAATCATCCGTCTTATGGATTCAGAAGAGACTACAAAGTCAGTTGTGTTTTGTAGAACAAAGAGCGAAGTTGATAGACTATCAAATGTTCTCTCAAACGCTGGATACTTAGCAAATGGACTTCATGGAGATATGGAGCAACGTCAACGTGAGACTGTTATTAAGGGTTTTAAATCTAACTCTGTAAAGGTTTTAGTGGCAACTGACGTTGCCGCTCGTGGTATCCACGTAAACAACATCTCTCATGTTTTTAACTACCATATTCCTTTTGATCCAGAGTCTTATGTTCACCGTATTGGTAGAACTGGCCGTGCTGGAACTAAGGGTAAAGCTATCACACTTTTAACTCCACTAGAGTTTAAAGAACTTCAACGCATCAAGCAAAAAGTAGGAACTTCTATGGCTCACGCTTATGTTCCAAGCAAGACTGACTTAAGAAGCACTACTATAGACAATCTTGTTAAAAAAGTAGAAGATCATAAAATCTATGATGAAGCTCACAAAGTTCTAGATAAGCTTCGCGAAGATATAGATGAAGAGCAGATGGCTTATAAACTTATCTCTATGCTACTAGATCAGCAAGATATAAAGGGACCAAACAACATTGGTATTCCAGCTGAAAAAATGGAAGCAATTCTAGCAAGAGCTTCTCAAAGAAATGACTCAAGAGGAAAAGGTGGCCGCTCAAGAGGTGGTTCATTCCGCTCTAACAGTAGCAGCCGTCCATCAGGTCAAACAGATAGAAACCGTTCAGGCGGATACCGTGGTACTACAAGCCGTGATAAAAACCGTT
Source organism: Sulfurimonas sp. (assembly GCA_028684815.1). GTDB lineage: Bacteria > Campylobacterota > Campylobacteria > Campylobacterales > Sulfurimonadaceae > Sulfurimonas. The sequence continues at coordinate 92,807 of JAQUFE010000001.1, read as the reverse complement.
CAAGCAGAGCTAGATAATACTTTGCAAAAACACTCTAAGCACCTCTGCTTAGAGTATCCCTCTCAAACAAATCAATCTTCTAACTCGTACCCTGAACTTCCAACCCTGCCATCCAACTCGTCACCCTGAACTTCCAACTCGTC
>JAQUFE010000001.1:0-92564 GCA_028684815.1 Sulfurimonas sp. | reverse complement strand
TCCAACTCGTCACCCTGAACTTCCAACTCGTCGCCCTGAACTCCCAACTCGTCGCCCTGAACTCCAAACTCGTCACCCTGAACTTGATTCAGGGTCTCTTGAGGTTTTAAAAACATAATGAGATTGCGGATCAAGCCCGCAATGACGGAGATGTCAAGCAAGTTACAGAAACATCTTTCAAGTAACGAAAGCGTAAAACAATAGAGTATAATGCAATCTTAAAAATATATAGGACGACTAATGCAAAATATAATTTACGAAGACAGAAATTTCTATATAGAAAAAGAAGAGAGCCAAATACCGTGGCTAAAAATCTTTACAAAAGAGCCATACAGAGAGCTAGGCGACCTGCCAAAAGAGCTAAGGGTAAGACTATGGGATATTTACGACATAGTAGAGAGCGAGATGCTAAGCTACTACAAACCTACAAAAATTAATATGGCATCATTTGCAAACATGCTACCTAGAGTTCACATACATGTAATGGCAAGGTTTGAGAATGACTCACACTATCCAAACACAATGTGGGGAGAAAAGCTAAGAGAAGCAACTATAGAGCTACCTGATAAAAAAAAGTTTTTTAAAGACTTAACAAAAGCGCTAAATGCTTAAGTGTTTTCCCTTTCTCTGCTTAGGTGCAATGCAGATAAACTAAGCAGATATACTCATCACTTAGACTACAAAATATACTTATATGCATTCCCACCGAGGACGATGGGAATGAGAGAACTATAAATATAAATTTTAATAAGTAATTGTGGATGAAAAGCTGGTTGTCCATCATTGGAGCGTTTAGAGAGGTTCTTAAATCCTAATTCTGATAAGTTAAGTATATCTACATACTCATCTAAACTTGGAGGAAATAATAGTTGTTGTGTACGGTTCAAGCCTTCTTAATAATTACTACTCATCAAAGCCATATATTACGAAGTTTTATGACGGTATTGTACCATTTTAGGGATTAAAAGAACCCTTATTTAAGAGTTCTTTTATAAAGTTCTTTCACAGGCTCAGGACGATGGGAATGAGCTAAGAGGATTATTAAGGTGTTAAGGGTGAAAGTATTTTCGGAACCGACGCTTTTAGGAATGCTAACTAATAGCATTCTCCACGATGAGCTTCGGCTAAGTGTTGACGAGGTTGAAACCTTGTTTGCAAGGAGTGTTATAAGTGATGCAAAAGTGTTATTTTAATTGAATATTTTGAACAATTATTAAGTCAGGTCCTGAATCAAGTTCAGGATAACGATTTGTTTGTTCAGGATGAAGAGTTGGGAGTTCATGATAACAGTTTATTTGTTTAGGATGACGCGTGTCTCGTCATTTGACGCTTGACACGTAATCTAGTTTATAGATGAATCAGATGGTTCAATTATGAGAAATTATTTGAGTGGTGAAAAAGGGACTAGCGCACTTCCCCAAGTTAACCCTCCGCCAAAGGCGTCAAGCAACATCAAATCCCCACTCTTTAACTTTCCTTGCTCATAGATATCGTTGATAGCCATAGGAATAGATGCACCTGAAGTATTTCCATACTTCTCAACCGTCATAACAACCTGCTCATCTCTTAGTTTTAGTGCATCGCCTACCGCTTTTATGATGCGGTAGTTTGCTTGATGTGGTACGAAGTGAGTTATATCTTCACTTTGCACCTTGTTTTGTTCTAGTATATCTATAACATCTTTTGTAAGCGTACGAACTGCTACCTTAAAAGTCTCATTGCCCTTCATCTGCATAAAACAACTATTAGCTTCTTGGTCGAGTGAGTCGTGAATTGAGCCACTTCCTCCATTTGGAGTCATAAGTAGATCTGCGTAAGTGCCATCAGCTGCGGTGTGTATATCTATAATCGCTTCACTTTTATCATCAGTCGCACTAATAATAGCAGCACCAGCACCATCACCAAAAAGGATACAAGTGCCTCTATCGCTATAGTCAGTTATTGCAGATAACTTCTCAGCTCCAATAACTAGAACATTTTTTTTCATTCCAGACTCTATAAAAGCCTTAGCAATAGATAAAACATAAACAAAACCTGTACATGCTGCCGAGATGTCAAAAGCTGTAACATTTCCAAGTCCGAGTTTATTTGAGATGATAGTTGCAGTTGATGGCATACAGAAATAATCAGGTGAGATAGTAGCACAAATCACCATGTCAATCTCTTCTTTAGCTATACCACTTCTTTCTATTGCCAGCTCTGAGGCACGAACACCCATATCACTAGTCGTTTGGTCTTTTGCTGCGATGCGACGCTCTTTTATACCTGTTCTTTTAGTAATCCACTCATCAGTGGTATCAACCATCTTTGATAGGTCTTCATTAGTAAGTATATCAGCAGGAACATAAGCCCCAATAGATCTAAATGCAGCATAAGCCATTAAACTTCCTTATTATTTAACTCTTTTATTCTTGAGACAATATGCTCATTTACGCCAGTATCAACATAATTTATAGCTTGATAGATAGCATTCTCTATAGCTTTAGAGTTACTTTTTCCGTGGCTAACAATAGCACAACCTTTTATACCGATAAGTGGAGCTCCACCAATCTCAGCATAATCAATCTGCTTTTTGAGTAGTTTAAAAACTTTTCTCATCAAAAGTGCACCAGTAATTGCTACAGGAGACTTTCTTATATAGTCTTTGATTAGCTGACTAATTGTAGCTGCAACACCTTCGCTAGCCTTTAAGACTAAGTTGCCTATAAAACCATCACAAGCGATAACATCACAAGTCCCATTAAAAATATCTGTGCCTTCTACATTTCCTTTAAAACCTTTATAGTTTTTAAGAATTTTAAATGCCTCTTTTGTAATTTCATTACCTTTAGAAGGCTCCTCACCATTTGCTAGTATGCCTATGCTAGGGTTTGGGATTTTAAGTAGATCTTCGGCGTAGCATCCACCCATAATAGCAAACTGAGCTATATGGATAGCCTTAGAGTCAACATTTGCTCCAGCATCTAGTAGTATAGAGCGGCGACCTGATTTGGTTGGCATTAGTGTTGCAAGTGCAGGACGAGACACACCATCTAAGCGGCCCAGTCTAAGAGTTGCAAGAGTCATAGTAGCTCCACTATGACCAGCAGAGACTACACCATCAGCTTCACCCGTTCTTACTAGCTCAATGGCTTTATATATACTACTCTCTTTCCTCTTTACTGCATCTGTTGCAGCATCTGACATTAAGATAACATCACTAGCTTCAACTATAGAAACTTTAGCTCTATAACGTTTTGGTAACAGAGCTAAAATTTCATCTTTATTACCAACAAATATTGGTATAAAAAGCTTTCTTTTTAGTGCTAGCATGGCACCTTTAACAATTGGTTCGGGACCGAAGTCCCCTCCCATTGCATCAATTGCAATCTTAATCATTGACTATTTATACTCACCAGTCGTTGGGTTGATATGGTGAGGAAGTTTGTAAGTTCCATCCTTATCTTTAACTGGACGAGCTAAAGAAATCTTGTAGTGAGTTCTTCTTTTTGCTGAACGAGAGTGAGACACTCTTCTCTTAGGTACTGCCATATTCTATATCCTTTATTTGATTTATGTTCATAAATAAAATGAAAGCTTCATTTTATTTGTCCGTAAAAGGAACAAGTCCCTTTTACTTCGCTAAGGCCGCTCGGGCCACTAAAGCTTGTCTTTTTCAGGGACAGAGTTATCATTTTCATTTATATATTATGAAAAAACTCTTTTACTTTTTTAAATTACTCTGTTTTACAGTTGTTGCAACTGTGATAGTCGCTTTTTATAAGCTCAATTTCTGAGTTTAAAAGCTCATCTATATCTGCTGTAGAGTCAAAAGATTCTACAACATCTAAGTCGATGTTTGCGTCTGAGTCAAAAACACCATCACAGATAAAAAACTTAACTTCTTCATCTACTTCTAGTTTAAACTCTTCGCCGCATCGACTACATTGGCATAGTGTGAACCCATTTAAATTTGCTTTTAGCAAAATTAATTTGCCAGAATCATACTCTAAATAACCTTTAAAAGTTATTTCATCTGATGTGACATCAAAGTCTACTGGTGTCTTACCTACTTTTATAAGCTTAATCTTCATTGTTCAAGCCTTTATTCAAAATAGCTAGACAATTTCATATGTTCTATACTTATGAAATTTCTCTCTCTGAGAAAAAGAATGCAATTTCTACAGCTGCATTTTCAACAGAGTCACTTCCGTGAACTGCGTTTGCATCTATATTTTCAGCAAAATCTGCACGAATTGTACCAGCTTCAGCTTCTTTAGGGTTAGTAGCACCCATCAAATCACGGTTCTTTTGCATTGCATTTTCACCTTCTAAAACAGTTACAACAACTGGACCGCTAATCATGAAATCAACTAAGTCATTGAAAAAAGGTCTCTCTGAGTGAACAGCATAAAAAGCTTCAGCTTCAGCACGTGATAGTTGAATCTTTCTAGTTGCTGCAACTTTTAGGCCATTGCTCTCAAAACGATCCAAAATCTTGCCTATTACGCCTTTAGCAACTGCATCTGGTTTTATTATTGATAGTGTACGCTCCATCAAATCTCCTATATATCTATAAAATTAGAGTGGAATTATATCTAAAAAATAACTAGTTGTTGTTTAAATTGAAATATTTGCGAAAAGAGAGGATTTTGCAAGGTGCGTATAGTGCACTTTGCAAAATATTTTATGAAGGATTAGTCTACAACATTCTCATGGTTAGAACGTTGCTCATCAGTGATATCTTCACGGTGTGATGGACTCTCACCGATAGCATCCCAAGTGATACAGCCCTCAGTTGGACAAGCAGTAGCACAAGCTGGTTCATCATGATGACTAACACACTCTACACACTTGTTTCCATATACATAGTAAATTTCTTCACCCGTTGGGTTATCATCTTCATCAACGATAGCTTCTACTGGACATTCATCTATACAAGCACCACAATTGATACAAGTGTCATTAATAATAACTGCCATAAATTCTCCTAATTTTAATTTTCGAAGTAAGTTTATCACAAGATTTTTAAAGATAGCTAAAACATAACTTTAAATATCTAAATACCTTTTAATCTCATCAACTCTATTAGTTTGCTCCCATGTAAAGCCCTCTTCTTCTCTTCCAAAATGACCATATGAAGCCGTTTTTCTGTATATTGGACGAAGCAAATCTAGAGACTCTATAATTCCTTTTGGAGAGAGATCAAAGAGCTCTTTTACACAATTTTCGATCATTTGCTCATCAACCACACCAGTTGAGTGAGTATCTACATATATCGACGTTGGCTGAACTATTCCAATAGCGTATGAAATCTGTATAGTAACTTTCGTACAAGCCCCAGAAGCCACTAGGTTCTTTGCTACCCATCTAGCTGCATAAGCCGCACTTCTATCTACTTTTGTAGGATCTTTTCCGCTAAATGCTCCTCCACCATGTGGGCAACTTCCACCATAAGTATCTACTATGATTTTTCTACCAGTGAGTCCTGCATCTCCTTGTGGTCCGCCTATTACAAACTTTCCTGTAGGGTTTACATGTATCTTTGTAGCCTCGCTCATCAACTCTTTTGGTATGACATGTTCTATAACTTCACTTATCATATCTTTTCTAATCTGCTCTTGAGATACATCTGGAGCGTGTTGAGTTGAGATAACTATAGTGTCTATTGAGACTGGTTTGTCCCCAACATACTTTACGCTTATCTGAGCCTTTCCATCTGGGCGGAGATATGGCACTATGCACTCTTTTCTAACTTCCGCCAATCTTCGCGTTATGTGGTGTGCTAAGTAGATAGGAAGAGGCATTAAAACTGGTGTCTCGCTACAAGCATAACCAAACATCAGACCCTGATCACCTGCTCCAATCTCGCCGCTAGCGAGGTCAACGCCTTGGTTTATATCTGGAGACTGCTCACCAATACCATTTAAAACTGCAGCCGAGCGGTAGTCAAAACCATAGGTAGCATCTGTATATCCAATCTCTTGGATAACCTTCCTTGCAATCTCTTGCATCGGAGCATAAGCCGTTGTCTTTAATTCGCCTGCGATTACACAAAAACCATTTGACACCATTGTTTCACACGCCACTCGTGCGGAGGTATCATGCTCAATAATATAATCCAAAATTGCATCGCTGATTTGATCTGCCATCTTATCGGGATGCCCTTCTGTTACAGACTCTGAGGTAAATATATACTCTTTAGTCATCGATTTTCCTTATTGAAATATGGAGTCCGGCCCCATAAATCGTCAGAAGTATAACGAAATAGGGTTAAATATTTATAGTCAAACAACAGTTTTGGTAATAGAATGCTCTGAAGAATTATCAAGTTGGATCCTGAATCAAGTTCAGGATGACGGTTCGTTTGTTCAGGTTGGTGCTTGCGCTTGACACGGAATCTTGTTTTTGGATCCTGAATCAAGTTCAGGATGACAGTTTGTTTGTTCAGGGTGACGGTTTGTTTGTTCAGGTTGATGGATTGTTTGTTCAGGATGACGTGTGCCCGTCATTCCGTGCTTGACACGGAATCTGGTTTTTGGATTAATCAGAGGGTTCAATTATTTATATATAAATTTACAAGAAAGTACACAAAACCCTATCTAAAAAATACTATTGTAAATTTTTTAAATACCACTCATACATAATACGAACACCATCTTCAAGTTCTATTTTATGCTTCCAGCCTAGGTTATTTAGCTTCGTAACATCTGTTAGTTTTAGCATAGTGCCATCTGGCTTTTGTGTGTTAAAGTAGAGTTCTCCTTTGAAGCCTACAACCTCTTTTATAAGGTTTGCCAACTCTTTTATGCTTATATCTATACCAGTTCCGATATTGATATGTGTGTTTCTTATCTCTTTAGGATATGAAGCTTTTAAAAACGCTAACTCGTTGCTTTTGTCACCGCTTTGTTCGCTATTTTGCAAAACTAATGGGTCGATCCCGATAATATCTTTAAAATCTATTTTTTCCATAAGATATACACAAGCATCTGCCATATCTTCGCTGTAAAGAAATTCTCTTCTAGGTTTCCCTGTTCCCCAAATTTCGACTTCTTTTAAGTCATTTATCTTCGCTTCGTGCATTTTTCTCATCATAGCTGGAAGAACATGGGATGTCTCTAGGTCAAAATTATCGTTCGGTCCATATAGATTTGTCGGCATTACGCTTATAAAATTTGTACCATATTGAATATTATAAGACTCACACATCTTGATACCAGCTATCTTTGCTATAGCGTACGGTTCGTTTGTATATTCTAATGGACTTGTCAAAAGTGAATCTTCACTCATTGGTTGTGGCGCATCTTTTGGATAGATGCAAGTGCTCCCTAAAAAGAGAAGTTTAGTCACATTATGTTTATAACTTTGATGGATAACATTGTTTTGAACTTGAAGGTTTTCATATATGAAGTCTGCTCTATAGGTATTATTTGCCACTATCCCGCCTACTTTTGCAGCGGCTAGTATTACAAACTCTGGCTTTTCTTTTGCAAAGAACTCTTCTACTTCGATGCCATCAAGAAGATCTAGCTTTTCATATCTCAATGAGCTTGCGTTAAGTTTTAGGTGTTTTGAATCAGGTGTACGCTTACGATAATTGCTTATAATATTAGTATAACCCTTTACTAAAAGGTTTTTTATGATGGCACTTCCAACTAAACCTGTCCCACCTGCTACAAATATTTTACTATTTTTTTTCATTTACTTTCTCTTTGTTAAATTATTTTCATATTTTATATCATATATAGATTCAATCTTAAAAGTTTTACTCTATCTTTATAACTGTTCAAACCATTAAGAACAATTACGCAAGCAGATATTTGAGCTAGATTTAAATATTTAGTAAATTTTAGTTAGTTTTAACTTTAGCATTGCTTTTTACTATAATAAATTATTTCTAAAAGATAAAAATTATCCTTAAATAATCTTACTACTTCTTTTGAGATAAATAGCATTAATCTTAATGTGTTAAACTCTCACCAACAAAAAAACAAAACTTAAGGATATTTATATGTTAGTAACAAACCCAGCTCCAGACTTTACTGCTACAGCAGTCTTAGCAGATGGCACAATAGATGAGAACTTCAAACTTTCAGAAAACTTTGGCAAAAAAGGCACTGTACTTTTCTTCTATCCTCTTGACTTTACTTTTGTATGTCCATCAGAAATTATCGCATTTTCTCATAGAATAGAAGAGTTTAAAAATCGTGGTGTCAATGTTATTGGTGTATCAGTTGATAGCCAATTTTCTCACTTTGCATGGAGAGAGACTCCAGTAAATGAAGGTGGAATCGGCCGTGTCAAATACCCATTAGTTGCAGACTTAACAAAACAAATCTCTAAAGATTATGATGTACTTTTCAATGGTGCAGTCGCTCTTCGTGGTTCATTTTTGATAGATTGTAACGGTATCATTCGTCACGCAGTTATCAACGACTTACCACTTGGTCGTAATATCGATGAGATGATTCGTATGGTAGATGCAATGCAGTTTACTGATGAGCATGGCGAAGTTTGTGCAGCTGGTTGGCAAAAAGGCGACGAGGGTATGAAAGCTACAACTGAAGGTGTTGCTGAATATCTTGGTAAAAACGAAGACAAATTATAATATTATAACTATATGAGCAAAAGCTCGTATAGTTAACGCTAGCCGCTTAGCCTACTCATCGTGAAAAGTGGCATTGGTTAGCACTCATAAAAACTAGCCTCTTTCAAGCAGAATTTTTCTTCCTCTCTTTCACATATTATAAGAGTTAGCTTTAGCACTCTTCATTTCCAACTACAGAAATAATCTCTTCTTTTGCTTCATAATCTTTGGAAATTCCAAAAACAAGTTCATCTCTATCGCACTTCTTTCTTACAAACTCCAAAGCCTTACTATTTACAAAGACTATTTTATGCCATTGACACGATGGCGCTATAAGATTTAATCTTTTTGGATTTGAACTTCTTGAGAGTGCTACATAAAATTGTGATGGCGCAAAAATCTCATTTGTCTCTATAATCAAATCTTCTATAGACATACCTTGGGATTTGTGTATAGTTATAGCAAAAGCCAGTTTTATGGGAAACTGATAGATGCTAAGCTCCTCAATCTCTAGCATCTCTTTTTTACCGCTTTTTACTCTCTCATCCCATCTATATTTTGTATGTGCAACGGCTTCTAGTTTTATAACTTTAGCATCGCTCTTTTGTACATAAACATAAGTAGCATCTATACCAACAACTACGCCTCTCTCGCCGTTAAAATAGTTCCATGAGTTTCTAGTAAAGAGTACAGGTGCACCCACTTTTAACCCTAGTTCACTCTCGATGCGAGAATCATCCATAAATCTCGCGACTTGTACATCGCTTAGATTTTTAGAGTGTTTTATAATTTGAGCCTCTTTTACAAATAGTACAGAGTCGATATTTTGAAGCTCTTTTTTGTTGTGCATAGATGCTGAGTTGTTTTTGCCAAACAAAAAAGTAAACTCACTTAAGTCTTGTGGAAGTGGCTTTATAAACTCATTTAGAGAGTTATGAACACTCTCATTTATAAAACCCTCTCTAACAAACCCCAAAAGCTCAATGAAGTCCTTATCATCAGTTCTATAGATATGAGTAAGCTCAACCCTAAAAAACTCAAACTCTTCCCAAAGTGGTGACTCAAATGCAAATCTCACTTCATTAGAGCCGCGCACAACTGGTGGAAGTTGTAAAAAATCTCCAACAACTAAGATGCTCCCTTTATAGTTTGCTTGACTTAACCTTAGTTCTATCATCTCAAAAAGTGAATCACTGACCATTGAAATCTCATCTATTACGATTAAATCCATGCTAGATATGAGTTTTTTAATTTTGCTTTTTGGTTCTAGTTTTGCGTTTAATTCTAGCTCTGCTATGTTAGATGCAATGCCTAAATCAAAAAAACTATGAAGTGTCTGCCCCTCTATTAAAGTAGCTGCCATGCCAGTAGATGCGAGCTTTGCTACTTTTTTAGCATCTTGGGCAAAGAGGCTTATCACCTCCCTTGTTATTGTCGTTTTTCCAACTCCAGCACCACCAGTTAAGAAGATGTTTTGTTTTTGTAATAGTTTTGTTGTGATTTGTTTGGCTTGATTCATAAAGAAATTATACTAAAAATGTATAATTACATCCATGAAAAGAATATTAATTGTCGAAGACAGCAAAACGCTGGCAAAATTATTAGCTAAAAAAATAGAATCGTCCCTAGAATATAGAGTAGATGTTGCTTACAACTTCTCAGAAGCAAAGCTATTTTTAAAAAAATATACCTATTTCGTAGCACTGCTTGATATCAATCTCCCAGATGCACCAAATGGTGAAATAGTGGACTATGTACTAAACAAAGGCATCCGTGCTATAGTTCTTAGTGGAAATATCGATAAAAACTTTAGAAAAAAGATGCTTGAAAAAAATATTATAGACTATGTAAACAAAGGTGGCGTTAACGATATAAACTACATCATCCACACACTTAGTAGGCTTGAGAAAAACCAAAACCATAAAGTCTTAGTTGTTGATGACTCTATGGTTTTTAGAAACCAGATGAAGACCATGCTTGAAAATCTCTTTTACGAGGTCATCACTGTAGCTCACGGCGAAGAAGCTCTAGGGATGCTAAACTCACATCTAAATATTTCTATGGTTATCACAGACTACTACATGCCTGTTATGAACGGCTTAGAACTTACAAATGAGATAAGAAAAAACTACAATAAAACCGAACTTTGCATCATCGCCATCTCTTCAAATAACGATGAAGAGATAAACGCTCTATTTTTAAAGCAAGGTGCAAATGACTATATAAAAAAGCCCTTCTCAAAAGAGGAATTTTCTTGTCGCATCAATAACTCTATTGAAGCCTTAGAAAATATCCAATTTATCACAAACCATGCAAATAGAGATTTTTTAACAGGTCTCTACAACCGTAGATATTTCTTTGAAAACATGAATGAATATATGCAAGATATAAGCACAAGCGGCGAAAAATTTGCCATCGCTATGCTAGATATTGACTTCTTTAAAAAGATAAATGACACCTATGGACACGATGTTGGGGATAGAGTTATAATTGCTATCTCAGAGGTTTTAAGAGCCAATACAAACTACAGAGACATTGTCGCTAGATTTGGCGGTGAAGAGTTTTGCATAGTACTAAAAAATATAAACCAGTATAGTGTACCTGAGATTTTAGAAGGTCTCAGAAAAGAGGTTGAAGATTTTGTGTTTGTACTTGATGAAGCAAATAAAATAAGGTTTACAATCTCCATCGGAGCCTCTTATCATGATAGTTCTGACACATTAGAAGAGACAATAAATCAGGCAGATATGAACCTATATAACGCAAAGCAAAGTGGAAGAAACCAAGTTAATTTTGGCTAAAAACTTACAAAACTATCAACTCTCCAAAAGGAACAATTCTCTCTTTTGGAGTTATCCACTTTACGCTATATGATGGCTCATCTTGTGGAAAAGTTCCCTCTAAATCACTAAAATACAGAAGCAGTTTTGAATCTTGTAAGTTTTCTTTTATAAACTCAAAAACAGGTCTAAAGTCAGTTCCACCACCACCAAAAACTTTTGCTTCTAAGTTATCTCCTCCATAAAAAGTGGTGTATGAGCGGATTTTGTCATCACAAACCAAAAGGTTTATCTCATAGTTTGTGATGCTATTCATAAGAAAATTTAGCTCACTTAAAAACTCCCCTAAAAGCTCTTCATCCACAGAGCCAGAGCTATCAATGGCAACTACAAGTTTGAACTTCTCACTCGTAGATGATGGTAAGTAGATGCCAAGGTGCAAAAACTTTTTATTTGGTGGCATCTGAGTATAATCATCTCTACTAAATCTATCAAGCGCAACTCTTAGCTCATCCCGCCAATCTATCTTTGAGTTAGACTTTAGTATGAAAAATCGCTCTAAACTTCTTGGCAGTTCTGAGTTTTTCTCCTCTTTTTCTAAGATGGCTTTTGCAAACTCATCAAAGAGTTCATCCTCTACTATTTGGCTCTCTCTATCTTTTTGCTCATTACTCTTTTCAACATCTTCAATATCATCGGCCTCATACTCCAACTCATCTCGTAAAAACTCCTCTTTAAGCTGTGCATAGATCTCTTCAGCATAAAGCCCACTAAACCTTTTGGAGTAGTGTGCCAATTCTGGAAGCTGAAGTCCATTTTCAACTAACATATCGTTAATGGCATAGTCAGTTGAAAGCTGCCATAACCAGCCACTTCTACTGTTTTTTCGAGACTCATGAGCTAGAGATGCATGCATAGCAGCATTTGCTAAAACAAATTCCATCTCGGCTAAGCTTATCTCAGCAAAAAAGTCACTGTTATACTCAAGAGTTTTACCATTACTTTTAAAGGCTTGTATATCATCATTTTGTGAGAGTTCAAGCTTAGATGCAAGGGTTCCAAAAAAAGGATACTCTACTACGAGTTTAGACTTCGCCTGAGAAATTTTATTATCAATTTTAGACATCCTGCTGTCCCTTTTTTAAAGCTATTATATCAGTTGCGTATTATAGGTTTATAAAGGTTAAATTTTATAAATAACTTACGTGTATTTTTAAAATTATAGATAAAGGCAACACAAGTAAAAGCAATAAACTAAAGATAAATCTCTATAAATAATATAATTGAACCCTCTGATTAATCCAAAAAAATAGATTCCGTGTCAAGCACGGAATGACGGGCACGTGTCAACCTGAACAAACAAACTGTCATCCTGAACTTGATTCAGGATCCAACCTAATAATTGTTCAGAGCACTCAATTTTATAAATACTTTTTTTCAAAAAATATTATGGTACTATTTTTGCTATATAAAGTATTAAAACAGGGTGGATGATGAGTGAGGATTTTGATGATATTATTATTATTGAAGAAGATGATGCTGCCCAAGTAGCGCCACTAAAGACGCATAAAGAAGAGCCTGATGGTTCTAAAGCTTCACAAAAACAAAAAATCATTATCTTAGCTGTTGGTATCTCTATAGTTATACTTATCGCAGTTATTGCACTTTTTTTTATACTAAGCCCATCAAAGGTTGAAGATGGACTCTCTTTTGACCCAATTGAGACTAAACTTAAAGAGAGTGCCACACTCCCCATAGAACCCACTAAACTTGAAAATATGATAGCAAAAGCTAATTATCTCTACTCAACAGGATCAAAAGAAGAAGCTCTATTTTTGTATGAAAAAATCGCCATCTATAGCGAGGCTATCTCAGTTTATAATCTAGGGGTAGCTCAACTCAAAGATAAAACTTATGACTTAGCACTGCAAACTTTTAAAAAAGCCATAGTAAATGATGAAAAGAGATGTGTAAGCGCCATAAATGCCGCAGTTTGTTCCTTGCATCTAAAGGATAAAAAAAGTTTTGATTACTATATTGACCTAGCCTATGCTTATCTCCCTAAGGAAAAAAATTCTGACCAATATTCCTACTACTATGCGCTCATTAACTACTATAAAAACAACTATCTTGAAGCCCTAAGTGCTCTAGAAAATCCAACTAGCAATGAGTATGCTATAACTCAAAAACATCTAAGAGCAAAGATAAACGCTCTCTTTAACAATAACGATAAAGCCATAGAAGCTATGGAAGAAAATTTTATTGCTGATGACTCTTTTAGTATAGCATTGCTTTACGCGAGGATTGGTGATTTAACTCTAGCACTAAAGTATTTAGAAGAGGCAATTGTAAGAAATATTGAGCCTGTTAAAGCATCTGTAGCGCAGGTATATATAAACTTAAAAGCTGGGCGCATAAATACAGCTAGCAAGCAGTTAAAAAACATCACAGATATGTTTCCTGAAGAGGTTTATAAACCTTATCCTGTCAAAGTTGAGCTAAAAGAGTCTCTCTTTGACCCGCTCCAAGCTCAGATTAGGTATAGAAATAAACTCAGAAACTCTAAAGAGTTTACCTATCTGAAGATATTTTACTTCTCTCCATATAAGATTTTTAATGCTGATCAGACTATTAGTAATATCCAAAAAGGAAATGCAAATATCTATATTGACAATATCTCAAGTGCAAAAGAGTACTTACAAAGAAGTGCATCTTCATCGAGTGTAAATCAAGGAATAGTAAAAGCTATAAAAAGTGCGATGGAGTTTAAACTAAGAGATGCAAACAAAGAGCTTCAAAGATTGGCAAAAATCCAACCTAAGCACTCTATCTTACAATATAACTTAGCTCTCACTTACGCACAAATGGGAAATATCGATAAAGCACATGAGCATTTTCTACGCTCTTACCACCTAGATGCAAAGAACTATCTCTCTGGCATCTACGCTACAATGACTAGCCAGTTAACAAATAATGAGAATGCAACTTTAGTAACTATTTTAAAAGACTCCATCTCACTAGAAGAGCCTAGTGAAGAGGTAGATCTATACAACACGCTCTTAGCTATTAGCAGTGACAATGTTCTCTCTATCTCAGATTGGCTAGACAAAGAGTATGAAAACAAACCTCTCTACCTAGCTCTAGATACCATCATAGCACTGAAACTAAACAACAAAGAGAGAGCAAAAAAAGCATCACATAAACTAACTCTACTTCTACCAAATGAAATAGTTCCGCACATGATGTATATTGGTACACACTTTATAGACTTAAAACCAAAAGAGTATGCAAATGAAGTATTAAACTATCTTAAGGTACAAAAATTTAGTTTTAATGACCTCTATTATGGCTCATATCTCACAAGATATCTATACACTCAGCAAAATCTTATAACAGGTAAACTTTTTTTCCTTAGAAAGCAGCTAAGACGTGTTTTAGAGACAACTAAGGGCGATACGCATGAAATAACAGCGGCATTAGCCCTTGCATCTCTGTATGATGGCGCTTATGAAGAGTCTTATACTCTATATAACCATCTCATAGATGACTTAAAAGTAAGAGATGCTTATACTCTCTTCTTAGGTGCAGTTGCATCTACTGCAGCAAATCATCATGCCAATGCTATAGCACTTTTAGAACTATCTAAAATGAAAGATGGGAGTTTTACAGAGAGCCGTTACGCTCTTGGTCTTTTGTATCTTGAAGTACAAAATAACCAAGGCGCGATTATACAGTTCTCTAGAATAGGTGATAGCGGATTTTCTTCTGAGTATTTTAACTTTGATATAGATTTAGACAAGCTTCTTTTTGAAAAAGAGCAAGAGTTAAAAGAAAAAATTACTTCTTTATAGCTCTCTTTGGAAGAAGTATCATAGCTCTTATGATGCCATATAAGATATAAACTATAAATATAAAAGAAAAACCCTCTATCGGGTACATAAAAATCAAAAAAAGTATAAGTAAAATCATAACAAAAAATTTCATCGCATGCTTTGGTGTAAAGTCTATCTTTTTAAAACTTGGGTAGCGGATATTGCTAATCATGAGGATAGAGACTAAGATAGCTAAAAACATAAGAATAATGCCGTAGTCATAATGAAAGTTATATTTGTTAAACAGAAGTACAAGTAAAGAGACAAAGACAGCTGCCGTTGGGATTGGAACACCTATAAAAACTGATGGCTCACTACTGCTTGTCATTACATTAAATCTTGCAAGCCTAATAGCTCCAAAGATAACAAAAAGCGCAGATGTCACAATTCCAAAGCGACCAAATTCATAACCCACAAACATATAGATCAAAAATGCAGGAGCCACTCCAAAAGCAACCATATCAGCGAGAGAGTCAAACTCTACACCAAATTTAGAACAGGTGTTAGTTAGCCTAGCAACTCTTCCATCTAATCCATCAAATATTAGCGATAGCATAATAAGCCAAGCAGCCTTTTCAAAGTTACCATTAACAGCACTAATGATGCTAAAGATTCCAGAAAAAATAGATGCAGCAGTAAATAGGTTTGGTAGTATGTAGATGAGTTTAGTAGGGGTTTTTCTCATTTTTTTATGAAAAATATCCTACTAATGATTGAGATGCATTGACTTCTTGTCCAATACTAAGGTTTACTCTAAAATTTTGTGGTAGATATATAGTTGTGATGCCATTTATCATCAAACCATATCTAGCCCCTTGAATAGTCTTTTGCTTTGTGTTTAAATCCACTTTTATTCTATCAAAACTCTGTTTTAACATATGCTTTATTTTTACAGAATTTTCAAAACTATCTTCAAAAACTATCTCTACTCTCTCATTTAAATCTTTTGACAATGGTGAGTATTTTGAGAGTCTCGCACCTCTCTTTAGCTCTACTGATTTTACAGCAGCACTTAGCGGTGAGCGCAGTAGTGATACATTAAAGTAATTACTATCTATCTCTATCTTATAAGCATACTCACTATTTTCTAGTTCTTCTATAGATATAACAGTCCCATCTACTGGAGAGACTACACTTTTTACCTCAAGAATTGGAGACATTCTCTCAGGATTTCTATATATAAATATCAAAGCGAGCACCGTTATAAAAGATAGAAATCCTAAAAAATTAAAATCAAAGATGCTAAAGAAGATAAATGCTAAAAAAGCAACACCTATACAATTAAATCCCTCTTTTGCTATTGGTAAAAGATTATTACTCATCACTAATTCTCACTATCTTTATCTATGACATTCTTAGACATTTTAGCATCTTCTTTTAACTCTTCTGCTATATCATCAACTGAGCTTTCTACTTTTGAATCCATATTGTGTTCTTTTTCAAAATTAATAATAATCTCTCTTACTTCTTCACCTGTAATATTTTCTTTCTTATAAAGAAGTTTTACCATTCTTTCAATAGCTTCTCTATACTCTTCTAAGCGAGCTTTAACCTCTTCATATCTTTTAGAGAGAGATGTTTTAATAAACTCATCCATATTTTGGGCCATCTTATCACTATATTCACGAGTAGATTGTTGTCCGCCACCCAAAAATGATTGTCTGCTTTTTTCTAAAACCATAAGTCCAGCTACATCACTCATTCCATAAGTTTGAACCATAGACTTTATTATATCTGTTGCTCTTTCTAAGTCATTTCCAGCACCAGTTGAGATCTCACCTAAAAATACATCTTCGGCTGCGCGACCACCAAGAAGAACATCAACTTCAGCCCACAACTCATGTTGTTGCATCATATATTTGTTCTCTTCTGGTTTGTTTAGAGTGTAACCTAAAGCTGCAAGTCCACGAGGAACTATAGAGACTTTAGAAACTTTTTTAGCGCCTTTTGTTGTCTCAGCTAAGAGTGCATGACCACTCTCATGATATGCTACTATTTTCTTCTCTTTAGGGTTGATTCTACGAGACTTTTTAGCAAGTCCAGCTAAGGCTCTCTCAACTGCTTCATAAAGATCTTTTTGTTTAACACTTTTTTGGCTCTTTCGTCCAGCTAAAAGTGCAGCTTCGTTTACAATATTTGCTAAGTCTGCACCTGCTAATCCTGCTGTAAGACGAGCCACTTCTTCAATCTCAACATCTTCATCCATTTTTACACTTCTCATATGTACTTTTAGGATTTTCACGCGGCCCTCAAAGTCTGGTTTATCTACTAAGACTTGTCTATCAAAACGGCCTGGACGAAGTAGTGCTTGGTCTAGTACTTCAGGTCTATTTGTAGCGGCTAAGATGATAACAGGAGTATCTGTTCCAAAACCATCCATCTCTGCTAGGAGTTGATTTAGAGTCTGCTCTCTCTCATCATTTCCACCCATCATTCCACCAGCCGCACGACTCTTACCTATAGCATCTATCTCATCTATAAATATGATACTAGGAGCATCTTTTTTTGCTTGTTCAAACAAGTCACGAACACGAGCCGCACCAACACCCACAAACATCTCTATAAAGCTAGAACCACTTACAGAGAAAAACGGGACATCCGCCTCTCCTGCAACAGCTTTAGCCAATAGTGTTTTACCAGTTCCAGGTGAACCTACTAGAAGAACACCTTTTGGAATTTTTGCACCGATCTCTACATAACGAGCTGGATATTTTAAAAAGTCAACTATCTCTTGAACCTCTTCTTTTGCCTCTTCTACACCTGCAACATCATCAAACTTTGTATTTGGTTTCTCAGAGTTTACTAACTTTTTTGAACTTCCTATACCTAATAATCCACCACCCATACTTTTTTGCATTCTTCCTGCAAAAAACATCCAAATTGCGATGATTATAAGAAAAGGAAATAACCAGCCAAACATCTCAGTAAACCAGTTTGTCTCGCTAAATCCAGTATATTCTATACCTTGTTTATCAAGTTGCTCTACGAGTTTTGTATCACCCTTTACGATTCTAGTCGTATAGATAGTGCCCTCAGTCCCTACTGCTTTTATATAAGTTTGCCCAATATTCACTTCTCTTAGTGATTTTGACTCAACTAAGCCTTTAAGTTCAGAGTAACTTACTTGCTTAGTTTTTCTGTTTGAACTCCCTGCATCATCGAGTCCTCCACCATCACCAACTAGAGCTTTAAAGAGTAAGATGATAGCCACTGAAAAAATAGCAAAAGCTATTAGAGGATTATTGTTGAAAAAATTATTATTTTTATTTTCATTGTTATTTTGATTTGGCATTATTTATCTCTTTTTATTTTCTTTTTAAGACGAATGTTACCCACTCATCTACTGCAATTCGCTCTAAAATTTCACAATCCTTGTAAAAACTTAAAACCTTGTTCTCATACTTATCTAAGATTCCTGACAAAATCAACACTCCATCACTCTCTAGTGCATTTTTTAAATCTTTTGCTATAAAAGTAAGTACATCAGCTACAATATTGGCTACCACCACATTGTACTTTTTCTTACTTAGCGAACATGAACCTTCCCAGATATCAGCGAACTCAACTTCATTTAGTTTTGCATTCTCTTTTGAGTTTTCTACTGAGACTGAGTCAGTATCACAAGCATCTACAATTGCCCCAAGCTTAATAGCTCCGATGGCTAATATTCCGCTTCCACAACCTACATCTATAAGAGTATCACCCTCTTTGACATATTTTGATATTGCACGAAGAGATGAAGCAGTTGTTGGGTGATGCCCTGTTCCAAAAGCAAGGGCTGGGTCAATGGCGATGTTTATTAGATCTGGATTTTTAGCATCCCAAGTCGGATGTATATAAAACTTATCTATCGCTATGGGAGTTACACTCTTTTGGTAGAGTTCAACCCAGTCACTATTTTTAAGTTTTTTATGTGTGTATTCAAGTTCTATAGTTTTACCCAAAGCCTTTTGCAGGGCCTCACAAAACTGCTCTAATCCCCAAGCGATAGTTTCAAGTTCATCTTCACTTCTGATAGTAAAACCTTCCTCAGACTCTTCAAATCCTACATCTATAGTGTCAGACAAAAAATCTGCAAAAAGCTCTTTATGTGATGAAACTTTAACTACTAGCTCGTAGTAGTAATCTTGCATTATTGAGTTATTCCCATAACAGCACCAAGTTTTTCTTTTAGTACTTGTGGAGTAAATGGTTTTACGATGTAGTTATTTACGCCAGCTTTTAAAGCAGTGATGACTTCTGCCTTACCACCCTCTGTTGTTACCATAATAATAGGCGTATCTTTAAAACGCTCATCAGCTCTAACTTTTTTAACCAACTCTAAACCATTCATCTCTGGCATGTTCCAGTCAGTTATTAACATATCAATATCAGGATTCGTATCCATTTGTGTCCATCCCTCTACACCGTCAGCACCCTCTAAAATATCTTTATATCCCAAGCGAGCTAAAGTGTTTTTTATAATACGTCGCATTGTAGAACTATCATCAACAACAAGTAATTTCAATTGAAATCCTTTTTTATAATATATTTTGCAAAATTTATAATCAAATAATATCTAAATTTTTGTTTTTTTACTATTAATTGAGACTTTTAAATAGCTTTGGCAAATCTATTGTTCCCTCATAGTAAGCTTTCCCTATGATAACGCCATCAACTTCTTTAGTTGCAATAAGCGCCTCAATATCTGTAACATCTTTTACCCCACCACTAGCGATTGTGCTAATACCGCTGGCTCTTGCGATATCTAGAGTAAACTCTACATTTACACCACTTAGAGTTCCATCTTTGCCAACATCTGTACATATAATAGCTTCAACACCGGCGTTTGCAAACTCTTTTGCAAGATCAGTAGCTCGCATAGTGCTCACCTCTCCCCAGCCCTCAACTGCCACATATCCATCTATAGCATCTATGCCTACGGCTATTGGGTATTTTGCAGCCATCTCTTTTACAAACTCTGGATTTTTAACTGCTATTGAGCCAAGGATTATTCTATCTATGCCAATTTCTAACATCTTTTTGATAGTCTCTTCATCACGGATGCCACCACCTAACTCAAGTTTAACACTACAGTTTTTTCTGATTTTTACAATCTGCTCTAAATTTTTAGGCTCTCCCGCAAAAGCACCATTTAAGTCCACCAAGTGAACCCACTCGGCTCCCATCTCTTCAAATTTCTTAACTAAAAGCCAAGGCTCATCTGAGTAGATTTTAGCGCTATCCATAAGTCCTTTTGTAAGTCTTACAGCTTTTCCATCTTTTAAGTCAATCGCTGGATATAGAGTCATTTTTTTCCTTTTTACTATTTATCTCTCGCTCCATCCTCTTACGGGTGGAGTGTATATTTAGAAGCAACCACAAACATGCGTCACACCTCAGAAGAGGTGTGACGAGGTGGGCACGCTCGTTCCCACGCAGAGAGAGTGGGAATCCATACCTTCCCTCGTTGCACTCTCGTTCCCACGCTCTGCGTGGGAATGCAAACCAAAAGCAACTACAGTTTAATAAAATTCTCCAAAATCTTAAGCCTACTCTCGTTCCCACGCTCTGCGTGGGAATGCATACCAAAAGCAACTACAGTTTAATAAAATTCTCCAAAATCTTAAGCCCGTTTTTATGGCTTTTTTCTGGATGTGGTTGTATTCCCAATATGTTTTCATGTGCTACTGCTGATGCAAACTCATAGCCATAATATGTCTTACCGATAACATCTCTCTCATCGGCACACTCAACGTGATATGAGTGAACAAAATACAGATAGTGATTTGCATCTAAGCCATTAAAAAGCTGATGTTCTCTTGTAAAGACTCTATTCCATCCTATATGAGGGACTTTTAAGTTCTCTTGAAATCTACTCTTATCAAAAGCTTTTACATTTCCTTTTATAAGTCCTAACCCCGTGCTATCACCAAATTCTTCACTACTCTCAAAAAGCAGTTGCATGCCTAAGCAGATGCCAAACATATAGTTTCCTCTTCTTGCATACTCTCTTAAAGCATCAACCATACCTCTTTGGTTTAGATGCTTCATTGCATCTCCATAAGCACCAACACCAGGCAGTAAAAGCTTATCATACTCTTTAAATCTCTCTGGATCAGATACTATAACTGTTTTTTCTCCAAGTATTGAAAAAGCATTTTGAACACTTGCTAGATTTCCCATCTTATAATCAACTATTCCTATCATATCTCACTCGTTGCTTTTGTAAATTTTATATAGATTGCTAAACTTATTATCAGAAGTGCCACTCCGCCTATGATAAACATAGCATACATAAGCATCTGTGGATCTGTTATGGCAAACTTAAAGACTAACATCAATGCTTCAATGGAGAGTGCGATAATGATAGAACCTAAGAACTTAACCATAGTTTTATGCGGCCTTGAGATGTCCTGCTCTTTGTTGCGCCCCATTATTTCCTCTTCTATAAGAGTCTTTGCTAAATCAAAAATAGCCAAAGATAGGGTGAGCAAAATAGTTGCCTTAAACATATCATCTACTACTAGATACGAAACAGTTATCTCATTTACAAAAAAGCTCTTAACACCATGAGCAAAAAGAAATATTGCAACTGCTATAAGCGCAAAAGCAAACATTGCATAAGAGTATTTAAATAGTTTTGTAAAAAAAGCATCAGATGTGTTTAGTTGAGCTATCTTTAAAACCTCTTCAAGAGGCATATCTAAACACGCTACATAGATAAGTTCATTCTTCTCGTTATAGATTGGTTGAGATGCTGTAACTGTTAAATCTTGAGTTATAAGAGATGGATATGGATCTGTTATGGTACATCTCTCCTCCCTTACTGCACGATAGTAGTAGGCACGATCAGCTCTAATCTTACCTATATCACGTTCTATCTCTTTAGAAGCTGTATAGGTAGGAGAGATTTGGACGCCTTTATAGTCTAGAAGATAGATTCCTTCACAGTTTTCCAAATCCGCCTTTATCTTTAAGAGGCGAGGTACTATCATCTCTTTTGTAAGTGATGGAAGTCTATTTGGAATGTTTCTAGAAAAAAGATAACAGAGATAGGCTCTTACTTTAGTACGCCCCTCTGCAAAATCTTGAATGTCTGATGCAACCATCTATTAAAACGCCTTATTTTAAAATTTTTGCAATTATACCAAAGGCTACATAACATTATGTTCATAATTGAGTGATCTGAACAATTATTAAGTTGGATCCTGAATCAAGTTCAGGATGACGAAGTGTTCCGTCATTCCGTGCTTGACACGGAATCTAGTTTATAGATTAATCAGAGAGTTCAATTATAGATTTTTATCATATCAAAATATCTTGATAAAAATCTATTTTTTATAAAAAAACATGTGATATACTTAACTAAAATAACATAGAGGTGTAATTATTGCTCCATCTTTACTATAAGTCTAGCCTTTCTAAACAGATATCAGATATTACTAAAGCCTTTGAATTTAGCAAAACACTTGATATAAGTAAAGTAGATACACTAGATCATGCTGACGTCTATCTCGTAGAGATACAAAAAATAGAAAAAACACTCCTGCTTCATATAAGAAAACTACTTAGTAATAAAACAGGCTCTTTGATATACTTTTTTGTAGATGAGGCTCCCAACCTGATGCTCTTTCAATTAGCATTTTTTTTAGGCGTAAAGAATATTTTAACCCCGAGAAATGAAACTTTAAAAGTTATATCTGACATAAAAAGAGATACTCTTTTAAAAAAAATAGCTCTACAAAGCGTGCAAACAGAGCAAACGAGCATAGATTTTATAAAAACCAGAATCTACTTCATAGAGAGACTAAAAGAGAAACTTCTTAAGGAAAATTTGTCAAAAAACATCTACTCTATCATAACTATAAACATCGAAAATATGGACACTTTGTGTAACTTTTGGAGCGAGTATGAGATAGAGATGGCTATTCGTGACCTACTTTTGCAAGTTGAATTAGACATAGATGCACACACTCTTCTGGCTCAATATAGCCATAGACTATACATTACACTTTTTGAGGGGCTTGATTTTGAAGCTACAAAACAAAAAGCCTATACTATTCAAAAACGTCTGCTTGAATATAGCTCTAAAGAAGAAGTGAAGCCAATTATTGGATTACATGTTTTTGATGTTAATGATTTTGAGTTAAATGATGCACTAAAAATCATCTCAGATATTGCAAAAGAAAAAATCTCAAGCAAAGATATAGAGATTCAAAAAATTTATAGAGTCATAAATATAGATAGCGAGCTTGATGATGAAAAAGCGATTGACCTACTTTTACAATCAACATTCACAAACAAAAGTTCCATTAAGCTTCTAAACATCTACAAAGGTTTATGTATCAACACCTCTGCTATGATTGTTAAAAAAACTCAAGAAGAGATATATGTAAATTTTCAGCAACTCCAAGGCACTGTTATGAACTTTGAAAAAGGGACTGTCATTCAATCTGCAAATTTTACAAAAGACATTGAAGCTGATGTAAAACTTATAGATTTAAAAAAGAGAGTAGCACTTTTAAAAAATTTTAGATTTGTAGATGGCAGTGCAATTGGTAGAAAATATAGCCGTGTAACCTCTTCTCAAAGAACTCCTATCTCAATTATAAATGCTAAAGGTTCTTTAAGCGGAGATATATTAGATATCTCTATGAATTCTATAGCCATAAAAACAAGATTATTCAAGCAATCAGATGAGCTAAAATCAACCAATGTTACATTAAAGTTTACCCTTCCTATTAAAAATTCTCAAGATGGATATATGGCGTTAACCTTAGAAGCCAAGGTTACTTTTATAAGATGCAGTGAAGAGTTTTGTAAGATAGTTGTAGACTTAGAAGAAGACCAAGCACATGAGTCAATCCTTATGGAGTATGTTTATGATAGACAAAAAGAGCTTATAGTGGAGTTGAAAAAACAAACTATCATGCGAAATTAGCTATAATGACGCCAATGAAAAAAGATATAAAAAGCATAGCCATAGTGCGACTCTCAGCACTTGGAGATATTATAAACAGTGCCGTAATACTACAGTTTATCCACCAAAAGTACCCAGATGCAAAGATAGAGTGGATAACTGAAGAGGTTTTTGCGCCCTTGCTGCAAAATCATCCACTGCTTCATCGTGTCCACACCATAAATCTAAAAGAGCTGAAAAAATCAAGAAGTCTTAAAGAACTTTTTAAGACCATCTCAAAACTCCGCTCTTTAGGCAAGTTTGATATCATCATAGATATGCAAGGACTTCTAAAGTCAAGTATTGTCGCAAGGCTCATTGGCAAAAGGACACATGGCTTTGATAAAAACTCATCAAGAGAGTCCATCTCAAGATTTTTCTACAAAACAACTTCATATATAGAATATGATGAAAACATTGTAAAAAGAAATATATTTCTAGCATCTGATGGACTTGGATTTAGGATAAATGATTCGATGCTACTCAATAAACAGAGAGTTTTTGATGTTGAGAAATATCCCCTAAGTAAAAGTGAGAAAAAAAATATAGCCATTGTTATTGGTGCATCTTGGGAGTCAAAAAAGTACCCAAAAGAAAAGGTAGCCAAGCTTTGTGATGAGTTAGGGCAAAACTGCTATATTATCTGGGGAAATGAGAAAGAGAGAGAAGATGCTATGTGGATTTGCAAAAACTCTTCATTTGCCATACTTGCTCCAAAACTATCCCTGCTCGATTTAGTCTCGTTTATCTCAAGTGTTGATCTGCTTATAGGAAACGACACAGGACCAACTCACATCGCATGGGCACAAAACGTTGCATCTATAACTCTTTTTGGTCCAACTACAAAAAGAATGATTTATGAGACTTCTAAAAATCTTTTTTTAAAGTCTGACTCAAAAGTGGATATTTACCACATTGATAAAAATGACTTTTCTATCAAAGATATTGAAGTAAAAAACATTACAAAAAAAGCTAGGGAGTTATTGATATGATAGGATTTTATATGTTTTTGGTTTTAGAGAAGTTTTTGATGCTTCTTCCTAAGAAGCTAAGAAGAGGTTTTTTTACAGCTCTTGGATTTATAGCCTATAAAACTTCAAAGAGATATAACAAGGTCGTAAGAGATAATTTGAAATTTATCTATGGAGATGATGTAAGCGAGAAGTTTATACAAGATGTTGCAAAAGCTTCATTTAAGCAACTCGCACTAAATCTTCTTCATACCATGGAGATAAGACACTACTCAATGCAAGAGCTTGCAAAAAATGTGAGCTTTGTTAATGATGAAGTTATAAAAAAAGCTAAAGAACAAAATAGACCTATCATCTTTATAACTGCTCACTATGGTTCTTGGGAGTTTGCAGGAGCGATGCTAGGTGCGATGCGTGAGCCTTTTTTGACAGTCTATACAAAAATGAAAAATAAGTATTTTGAGGAGTATGTTCTAAGCTCTCGTTCAAAATCTAACATGGAGTATATTGAGCGAAGTGGCGCTACAAGAGGGCTTGTTAAGCGTCTTCGCGCTGGTGGAACTATCGCTGTTTTGATAGATACAAATGTAAATAAAAAAGAGGCAGTTACAGTTGACTTTTTAGGCAAACCTACGGGTCAGGTAAAGAGTACAGCTTACTTAGCACGAAAATTTGATGCGGCGATAATTCCTACACTTATTCATACACAAGATGATGAAAACTTTGTTATAAAGTTTTATGATGAGATAATCCCACCAAAAACAGATGATATAGAACACGACATTAAGGTCTCAACTCAAATGCAAATAGATTGGCTAAGCAAAGAGATACTAAAATCTCCTAAACCTTGGTTTTGGTTGCATAGAAGATTTAAGAATGACTATCCTGAGATTTATCAGAGCTAACCTCGTCTCTACTTTGAACTCCCGTGAACATATTTCTACGAAATATATTCCATACGTTCAAGCCGAAATACCCTCGTCTCTACTTTGAACTCCCGTGAACATATTTCTACGAAATATATTCCATACGTTCAAGCCGAGGGCATTAATTGGCGCCACACTCTTTTGTTCTAGCTTCAAACAGTTTTAAAACGGTTAAGAAAAATGCTGTAATTGCAGGCCCTAGTATCATTCCCCAAAAGCCAAATGTCGCAAGCCCTGCTATGATTGCAAAAAAGATTATAAGCTCATTTATCCTTGTGTCATCTTCTTTTAACATTCTATTGTTTATCTCTTTTATGATGAGTGGTTTTACAAAAGTGTCTGCGATAATTGAGATAACCACAATAGAGTAAATAGCTATAAAAATAGCGTTTGAAGTCTCTCCAATTGAGAACTCATAAAGCATAAATGGAAGCCACATTAATATTCCACCAACCACAGGTATAAGAGATGCAAAACCATACATGATGCCAAAGAGAAGCCCGTTGTAACCTATAAAAGAGATGGCAACACCAAACAAAACCCCCTCAAACATAGCAGTGGTTATGATGGAGTAAAAAACAACACTCATAACTGAAGATATCTCTTTAGCTATAAGAGTTGTCTCTTCTACAGACATCTGAACTACTCGCTTTAAAAACTCTACTATATAATCACCGTTGTACTGTGCAAAAAAGTAAAAGATGATAGTCAAAAATGCATTTTTTAAAAACCCAGCACTAAAAGCTCCTATAGTTCCAGTCATAGATATGACCTTTGAAGCAAGGGAACTTACATTCCACTCTTTTAAAGCTTCTTTAGCATAAGGCTCTAAAAATGCAAGATAAGTAGGAGGATTTGCAATAAACTCTTTTACATAAGCCTCAATCCCTAAATAAACTTCAGGCTCAATATTTTTTAGCTTCATAGTAAGAGTTGCCAAAAAGTATCCTAGTGGAGCGAAAAAGAGAACAGCAAGCAAAAAACTAGAAGCGAGGGCTGCAATAAGACGACTTTTAAAGAGTTTGTAAAAAAGATTTTGAATATTTGCAGTAGAGATTGCAAGTAGTGCAGCGATAGTTATCGTTAGTAAAAAAGGAGCATAAAGCAGATACATCCAGTAAAGAGATGTTGCAAAGAGTATAGCTACGAAATATTGTGGTTTCATTATTATCTGTCTCCTTGAATCTGAACAAGTCCAGATTCAATTCCTCTCACTAAAGCTACGCCTATCGGCGAGATTTTACTTTGTCTGTCTCCTTGAATCTGAACAAGTCCAGATTCAATTCCTCTCACTAAAGCTACGCCTATCGGCGAGATTTTATATTGTCTCAAAACAGACTCCCATCTTGTTGTGGAAGTGAGAGATTTAGTATCTCGTAGGTATTTCTTGTGGCTTTTCTACCCTTTGCTGTTCTCTCTAGGTAACCATTTGCTATGAGGTAAGGCTCAAGCACATCTTCAACTGTCCCCTCATCCTCGCTCAAAGCCGCCGCAATTGTGCTAAGTCCCATAGCTCTTCCATTTGCAGATGCTAGAAGGTTTAGTAGCCTTAAGTCCATCTCATCAAAACCGTAAGAGTTGATGCCAAGCTCATCTAGTGCATACTGAGTTCTTTCATGCCCTATATCATCCTCATGAGCAACATCTGCAAAGTCTCGCACACGACGCAAAAGGCGAAGAGCTATACGAGGAGTCCCTCTACTTCTTTTTGCTATCTCCTGCGCTGCACTATGAAGTATCTCTTTGTTTAGTTTTAAAGAGGCTTGAGAGATGATTTGCGCTAACTCCACTGGGTTATAAAACTGCATCCTAAAACTCATTCCAAATCTATCTCTTAGAGGATTTGAGAGCATTCCAGCTCTTGTAGTTGCACCAATGAGGGTAAATCTTGGCAAATCTATCTTTACAGTTTGCGCCGCTGGTCCACTTCCTATGATGATGTCTATGCGAAAATCTTCCATCGAGGAGTAGAGTATCTCCTCAACTGCCGGTGAGAGTCTATGAATCTCATCAATGAAGAGAATATCGCCCTCTTCTAGGTTTGTAAGAAGTGCCGCTAAATCTCCGCTTTTTTCTATCATAGGAGCCGCTGTTACTTTGATATTTGCTTGCATCTCAGTTGCAACTATAAGTGCAAGTGTAGTTTTACCAAGCCCAGGAGGTCCATAAAAGAGAACATGATCAAGAGCTTCATTTCGTTTTTTACTTGCTTGTATGAAAACACCGAGGTTTTTCTTAATCTGCTCTTGACCTATATACTCGCTCCAAGCATCAGGGCGAAGTGAGGTTTCAATGCTCTCTTCTTCAGACGAAAAAGTCTCAATCTCTACTAATCTATCCATTTAGTTTTGCCATTAATAAGTGTGTTCCTCTTTTGGAAACTCTCTTGCTAAGACCTCATCTGCATAATTTTTCACAGCACTTCTAACAAGAGATGCTCCGTCCATATATTTTTTTACAAACTTAGGCGTAAACTCTTCAAAAAGTCCTAACATATCTGAGAA
The DNA here is from genome assembly GCA_028684815.1 of Sulfurimonas sp. Taxonomy (GTDB): domain Bacteria; phylum Campylobacterota; class Campylobacteria; order Campylobacterales; family Sulfurimonadaceae; genus Sulfurimonas. The sequence goes on along the minus strand of JAQUFE010000001.1, from coordinate 64,001 downwards.
AACTAAAACTTGCCCATCTACGCCAACACCAGCACCGATGCCAATAACTGGGATATCAACACAAGATGCCACTTCAGATGCCACCTCAGCTTTTACACCCTCTATAACCAAACAAAAAGCTCCAGCTTTTTGCACAGCTTTTGCATCCCTTAGTAGACTCTCTCTTTGGATATTGTCTTTGCCTTTAACTTTATAACCGCCCTCGCTTCTTACAGATTGTGGTAAAAGTCCGATATGACCGCAAACGGCGATGCCATGAGTTGTTAGATGCTCGATTATATCTGCCCTGCTCTCTCCGCCTTCTATCTTTACAGAGTCAGCTTGTGTCTCTTTATAGACTCTCATAGCGTTTTTAAGAGCATCGTCTTTGTTGTCATAAGTTCCAAAAGGCATATCACACACCACAAAGCTACTCTTTGCTCCCTCACAAACTGCGTTTGTATGGTAGAGCATCTGCTCCATTGTTGCACTAAGAGTATCACTTTTGCCAGCAAAGCTCATATTTAGACTATCTCCTACTAAAATCATGTCTGAGCTTGACTCAAAAAGCCTAGCAAATAGTGCATCATAAGCCGTTATCATCACTAAAGGACGCACACCTTTTGTTTTTTGTATGGAAGTAATTGTCATTTTTTTATTCATAAAAGTATTTTAACCAAAAACTGATACAATTGCACTAAATAGGAGAATTACTTTATGGGCGTAAGAAGTGACTTAGATGCTAACTTTGATTTTGAGATTGTAGATGAGTTTTTAGACCATTACACTATGATGGTTGAGAGCATGGAAGTTATGATTATGGATCTTGAAAAACCAAACAGATATAAAAGAAGTGTAGATGAACTTTTTCGTGTTTTTCACAACATAAAGTCCGCCTCTAGCTACCTTAAAATCACTTCTATGTCAAAACTCTCCGCCTTTGTTGAAGATGCCCTAGAGCAACTAAGAAAAACTGAAGAGTTAGCAAGTAGTGACGTTGTCACTTGGCTTCTCTCCATCAGCGACATGTACGCTCAATGGTTAGAAGACTTAAGAGCTGATAGTGAGTTAACTCATGTAAAGTTTGAACTCCTAAAATTACCACCTTTAGAAAAATAAATATTTGGAAAAAACTTGAAAAAATTAGTAGCATATATAACATCAACTTATCCTGAAAAATCTTTTACAGTAGATTTAAGCCTCTCTCTAGCCGAGCATGGAGTCGACATGCTAGAGCTTGGAGTTCCATTTTCAGACCCAGTGGCTGATGGGCCTCTTATAGAAAAAACAAGTCACATAGCACTAAAGAATGGCTTTAAATTCAGAGAACTATTAGAGATATCTGAAATTATCGCGCAAAAGGTTGATACTCTTTGGATGGGATACTTTAACAGTTTTTATCAACAAGATTTGAGCAAACTGCTACCTCTTGCATCTAAGATTGGAGTAAGTGGACTTATCATTCCAGACTTACCACATGAAGAATCACTCAGATATAGTGAACTCTTTAAAAAAAACTCTATCAGCAATATTAGTTTTGTAGCACCAACAGATTCAAAAGAGCGGATAAAAGAGATAGTAAATGGTGCCGATAAATTTATCTATATGGTAGCATATACTGGCATCACAGGCTCAGGAGTTGCAGAAGATCTGCAACCTTTTATAAACTCCATAAAAGAGTTCTCAAACACACCAGTATATGTAGGTTTTGGGGTAAATGCTAAGACTGCAAAAGAGAAAGCTGAGGGCGCTGATGGCGTTATAGTAGGAAGTGCTTTTATAGAGATACTTCTAAGAGATGACCTAAATTATACGCAAAAGATTCAAAAGTGCAATGAACTAGCAAAAATCATAAAGAGCGAGATCAACCCTTAAGAAAAGCTCTGCTCGTATGGAGATTTTAGCTTAGAAGCATCATCTCTTAGCTCTTTAAATACAAGAGCTTGAGCCGAATCTTTTTAGCTTTTTTAAAAGAACAAAAAAAAGAGATACTTTAAAAAAAGCATAACAAATCATCACTTTCGCCAGCACGCTTTGTAGCTACACTACTTCTTTAATCCATTTAAGCTTTTGAAAAACTAACCAATATAAACAAAATAAATGGAACAATATTTGCTTTTTTAGTGTTATAAAATTTGTTACCATTATATAAGGAGCTTATTATGTCCATAGCTAGTGTCACATCATCTTCACTTTATTCTGCATCTATCGTTAAAAAAAGATCAGAGACTTCTGAAATATCTACTGATGCGATTAGTCTATCAGCTGTAAGTAGCGATAGTGCTACTATCTCAACCAAATGGGGATTTAAAGTCGATGAAAACGGTTTTTTTAGTACTGATTTTAATAAAGCGGCGGGGATTCCTGATAATATCAAAATCCATAAAAACCAAATGGCAATGACAGAAACTTATACTAAAGCAATTGGTTCAAATGATGATCCTGTTACTGCATTGGGTAAAGTTTGGAGTTTTTTTAGTAAAGTAGCTGGTAATACTTTAGATATTGACGGAAGTATGACAGTGGATCAAATCAAAAATATGCCGTATAGTTTTCAATCGAACGGTAGTTTGTTGGATAATCCCATCAGTATTCAAAGAACAGAAACAGAAGCATATGAAGTTAGTCAAATTTCAGGAAAAATTCAAGGCTTAACTAATACAAATCCAGATATTTTAGACAAGGATGCTTTTGATACGGGACAAAGAGGATTTTTTGGTGGAGGTTATGCTGGGTCTGATCCTGATGCCCTTACAGGATATAAAAACTTGTACAAAGATTTTGTTGCATCCGTTGTTCCTTCTAGTGAATTTGAAAATGAAATCTCTGTTAGTGAATTGTTCGGCCTATTTAGTATGCAAGAAATGGATGTAAGTGCAGAAACACATGAAAATATACAAAACTATTACAATTTTTTAAAATCAGGGCAGGATTTTCAGTCATATCTAACAGATAAATTCGGAGCCGATTATGTAACAAATCTAGCAGATGGGATGAATATACATTTTGATGATCCTGATATGTTCGATACATTAATGAAAGAAATAGATCGTCATACAAAAGAAAACTACAGTAGTTATCTCTCAGGACAAAGCATTGCTAAGGATTCAATTCTAAGTAAAAATGACAATAACACACCCTCATCAGCCTATCAGACACTTAAAAATGCAAAATTACCAACTTCAGGTAAGTTGTTAAATCTTGGAGTATAGAAATTATAAAAAATATGTTTTATTTAAGAATATTATTTGCACAATACAACATTCAAGAACATTTACCGTTGGTAATAATCGATATTCTTGAAAACAGACTAACATTAGATTAAATAGGAGCTGTATTATGCAAAAAGTGTTCTTTAAGACACTATTGGCTTCTTTTCTCTTGTCCGTTTCGGCTTTTTCAGCCGAATCCAATCTCCTCGCATTAGCAACAGGTGGTGTTATTTCTGCCGAAGAATCGGCTGCTGTTGCACTTAATGATGATGAAATGAAAAATGTTGTTGCTGGTTCATATGTGTATATGGACAAAAATATTGCAAGTCCAACAATGAAACAAACATGGGGTTATGTAAGCGAAACTTACCAAGGACAAAATCTCTGGATTATCGCTGAAAAATACGGTAGTACACTTAGTAGCGGGTATAATGTATACCTTGCAGGGCACACAACACCAAAAAACACTCCCCCAACTAAGGTATATAGAAATTATCTTTATATATGGGCACCGGCACCTGTGGTTACGAATCCAACAACATATGGAATCCTTTCACCTTACCTCAATACGGTACTCAATAATCTTTCTGCAATCTAATTACTAAATTGTAAAAGATTAAAAATTTACATCACCGATACTTCGGTGATGTTTATATCAAATCACAAAAGAAGAATAAATGTTAAAAAAATATCTATTACCACTATTAGTATGCACAACTATTGTATTTGCTTCTGATCCAGTTACGCTGGATTCAATGTTTAAAAATCAACAAGGACTTAGAAGTGTTACCACATTTCAATCGCTTTCAAGTGGCAGTTCCAATTCTTTTAGAACCTATCCCGATCTTATAGTGGAGAATGAGGGAAAGTATTGGCAAGATGTAAAAATATTTAGTTTGCAACAAACGTTTTTATATGATCTAACGGAAAATTTTGATGCTATGGTAACAGCAACAGGTAGCATCAAACGGCGTGAATACTATGATATTTTAAACCTATATGGACATGAAAACTCAACAGATTTTGATTCGTTATGGATTGGAGGGACTTATTCATTTGATGCAATCTACGATTTTAAACCTTATTTGACGTTGCAAGCTTCTATTTACCAAAAAGAGCGTTATCTTGAGAGTACTAAAAATATTTATGTAAACTCTTTTTCTGCAAAGCTTGCTTTTCGAAATTATTCCGACCCCGTCATTTCAACTGTGTCCGTAGGAGCCATATATAACGGTTCTAAAGAAATAGCTGATTACAATATAGACAACGGCAACGCATTCTCAGTCGGACTTGATTTTTCAATCATTTTAAGCCCAAAAATTGCTCTAGATATAGGAACGGAGCAACGCTATCAAACTGAAACGAAAATCGATGGTGTTGCTTATTCTAATAGTGCTATGATTTCGACTTTTAATATCGGTGCAACATATTCACTCAACACTAAAAACTCTTTAGCAGTTTCAAGTACTATGGGCGGATCATCCAAATCGCCAGATTCTATTCTCTCCATCTCCTTATGGCACAAGTTTTGATTCGGCTACTTTTTTTCATCGCATTATCGCTAAGTGCGAATGAAAACACAAATTTTAAAGTAACTCCTTTTTCAACTTTAAAGCTCAAAGGTACTGTGTTACAGAATTACGAACTCTCATGTGGTGCATCGGCATTGGCAACGATTATGAATCTCTATGGGGAACAAATCGGAGAAAAACAAGTTCTTGACAAAACATCTACTACCGACATGTTGAGCTTTTTAGAAATGGCGAAAATTTCTAAAGAGTTTGGATTTAACGCTTCTGGTTACAAAATTGATACCGCTATATTCGAATCTCTAAAAGTTCCCGTTATCGCTCGTATTGACAATCGAGAAAACTACGCCCATTTTATTGTAGTTATGAATCATGACGGAGATTTTGTAAGTATCCTCGATCCGAGTTTTGGTTATTATGTCCAAACTAAAAAAGAGTTTTTCCAATGGTGGAATGAAGAGACTTACGGATATATTCTTGTAGTTATGCCTGAAAAAACCACTTCATTCCCAACTATACCATTGAATCTGCCAAATCGGTCGCTTTTTATACGATAAAATAATTGCACTAAGAAAGCTATTGATTGGTATCATCAAGAGTGAAATCAACCCTTAGAAAAGCTCTGCTCGTATGGAGATTTTAGTTTGTTTGCATCATCTCTTAGCTCTTTAAAGAGTTTTTTTACCCACTCTTTGTAAGAGTCTTTCATAAGGTTTTTTAGAGAGTTTTTTTGTGCATCTATCATCAAAACCACACTCTTTTTAAAGTCCTCCTCATTAAAAGCTTGATCGACCTCAGTCATAGCCGCATCAACTCCAACCCAACTAGCAGTTCCAGTGACAACCCCACAAAGCAGAGCCCACGGGCCACTAGGTGCACAAAGTGCAATCCCACCCATAGAAGCACCAAAAAAAGACGAAGCTTTTACAGCGCCCTTTGCTCCAAACTTTAGTAGCATTTTAGACATTATGCTCTTTGAGATGGCACTTCCTATAAGCAGGGTTCCCGTAGCGCTAAGTCCTTTTTTAGCCATATCTCTAGAGTTTGCTTCAAATATATCTCTAAAGTTTACATCCAAAGTCTCTAACTCTAGCTCATGATTTAGCTCAACTTTACGGATGCTATTCTCTAGCTCACTCTCAAAATCTAGCATAGATTTTTTTATACTTGAGTCAATCTTGTTTGATGCTTCATCAACCTTCATAGAGAAGTTGTTTACAGAGAAGAGATAGTAGTTTATCTTTGACTCTATCTCATCTTCTAAAGCCTCTGTATTACAATCTTTAAGCTGGAATTTTTGTGGCAGATACTGGTTGTAAAATGGTGCTAAGTAGTCATTTTTATATTCACAATAGAGACTATAACCCTTTAAAAAAATCCTACTATACTCACCTTTTATGGAGTAGTAGTATGCACTAAGTGCAGGAACTCCAGAATAAACATCGACAAAAGCAGCATCTATTTGCTCATCTATATTGGCATCTATATTTTCAAGCAACAGCATCTCAGACGAGCTAAGCTTTGCATCTATAACCCTATCTACTTCTTTATAAAGTCTGTCAATCTTTTCTTGAGACTTTTGAATATGATGCTTTTCATAGAGATAGTTTATGCTTGAACTTATTATAAAAAGCAAGATTATCGTTAAGATAAAGCCAAATAAAAAGTAGTTTTTGTTTCTATCTTTTGTCTTTAAGATGGCATCTATTGATTCAAAAGAAAAAAGTAATCTTGAGTAAGCCCAAGCAAAAATACTTTGAGACAGAAGTAGATAGAGTATCCAAAAGTAGATGCTACCTGCACTACCAAATGCTCCTATGGATGTGCTTATAAGCTTGTATTCTAAGAGTTCTTTATATCTTAGATTTGTTGATATAAAATTTAATATCTCGCAGTTAAAGAGTTTTATCTCAATACTTGGGGTAGTAAAAAAAGCATAAATGGCAAAGACTAAAATTAAAAAAAGCGTGTTTAGATAGATGCTCCACCTCCTAGAGATGGCAAACAAAAACTCCTCTTTAACCCTTACTCTTAGATACTTTTTTGTTTTAGCATAGATTCCCCAAAGCACAAAGATATCCAAACCCAAGATGAAAAAAACAGTTCCCTCAAAGTAGAGACTACTAACCAACATCAAAGTAACTACAACAAAAGCGATAGCTAGAGAGATAAGGAGATTTAACCAAACACTCTTAAAGATGCTAAAGAGTGAACTACTCTCGTGAAACAGTGCAGTTGCAACCGCCCTCTTTCTTATAAGTGGCATCTCTATAAGAGAGAGCATTAAAAGAGGCGTGAGGGCAAAGAGATAGAAGAGAAAGACTAAACATGAGGAAGTCTGAGCTAGTAAAAACCAAAGTAGTAAAAATAGAAAAAGCATCAAGCTTTTAAACATTTTATTTCCCTTCTTTAGTGCACACACCACTTATCTGAGAGGGATTTTTTTTAACAAATTTTTTTATATTTTGTAGGAATTCTTCTGCTGAAGCTAAACATTTATCTCTGCCATCAATGATTTGGGTGTTTACCTCATAATCTGGCAAAATTCCAACACCCTCTATCGTGCTTGAATCCGCTAAAAAGTAGTGTGCAACTGTAAGGCTTAGGGCTTCTTCTTTGTTTATAGCATATAGTGATTCCACGCTCCCCTTGCCAAAAGTTTTCTCTCCAAAGAGTGTGGCACGATGATGAATCTGCAAAGCTCCACTTAAAATCTCAGCCGAAGAAGCGGTGTTAGAGTCTACTAAAACCGCCAAAGGCAGATTAGTTAGTGTTTTTTCTTTTGAAGCATCATAAGATTTTTTATCATTCACTCCTCTTCCAACTTGAGTTATGATATTTCCTCTATTTAAGAACATATCAGCTACTTCAACTGCCTGAGACACAAGCCCACCAGGATTTCCTCTAAGATCTAAGATAATAGCTTTGCTACTCTTTTGGTGCTCTTTTATTTTATCAGAAACCATCTGGGCAATATTAGCTTCAAAACTTGATATTTTAAAGTAAAGTATCTCCCCCCTTAACCTCTTAAATTCTAGAGTTTCTACTTTTATAGTCTCTATGTTTAGCTCAAATTCTATGAGTTTGCTCTCTCTTTTTATACTTAACTTTACAGTTTTCCCAACATCTTTACGAAGAGACTCTATAGCTTCTTCCAGTGAAATGCCATCACAAGCAACATCATCAATTTTGAGTATCACATCCGATACCTTTATATCCGCCTTAGATGCAGGTGAGTTCTTTAGTATATTTTGGACAACAAGAGAATTGTTTACTTTGTTTAAATTTATCCCTAATCCGATAAATATGCCCTCTGTTTTTATCTTTAACTCTTGCATCTGCTCATAATTTAAATAGTGGGAGTGAACATCTAGTGAATCCATGCAAGAGGATATTAGCATCTCATAGATTTCGCCCTTTGAGATACCTTTTTTTAACAAAATCTCAAGTAAAATTTCAAGCTTTACATTTGCGCTTTTTGCTCTATAGAGTTCCTGCTTTATTTTTTTATTTTCAGATTCTGTCAAATATGTAGTGCTTTGCAAAAGATTCTCTATACTTTTAGATATAAGCTTATCCCTACTAAAGGGCTTAAAATAGTGTTTTTCAACATTTAAAAGAACCTTTTCATACCTCATCTTAGCATCAGATGCCACAAGCGATATAAACAAAATAAACACTAAAAAAATAGCCCTCACCGCATCTCCTAAAACTTTTTAATTATAAGAGAAAATTCTACTATAAAATAGGCTTTTATGGAAATAATTTTTATTGGGTGTTCTGAACAATTATAAAATTAGACCCCTAATCAAGTTCAGGATGACGGTTTGTTTGTTCAGAATGACACGTATCCTGTCATTCCGTGCTTGACACGGAATCTAGTTTGCAAATTAATCAGAGGGTTCTATTATTAAAACAAATCAGCGTTTTTATCTATCCATTTAAAATACTCTATGATATCTTTTATCTCTTGATCTTTCATATTTTGATTTGGCATCTTTAGATTAAAAAACTCAATCATCTTCTTCATATATGGTTCATGAAACTTGCTTGTAGGGTTTTTAATATACTCCGCAACCCATTGTTCTGCATTTCTATGTCGCTTTAGAACACCTATCAAATCTGGACCCGAGCTTACTCTTCCAATAACATGACAACCAGAGCACCCACCCTCACGAAAGGCTTCTTCTCCATTTTTTGCTTTTTCAGATTTAGGAGTAGCTAAATGAGTTACAAGAAGATCTTTAGCTCTTATAGCTGAGTCAGCGGTTTTAATCATATATTGCCATATCATATTTTCAAAAAGAATCGCTTTTTCCAAGTTTTTCTCATTATATGCTTTTATCGCTTTTTCTCTTTCAATATCTATTTTTGAATATTGATCCTTTGCATCATCTATAAGATCTTTAACCGTAGGATATTTTTTATACTCTTTATCTTCAAAAAATGTAAAAAGCATTTCAACAACATTATTAGTAGCATCATTGTTGGCTGTAATCTTCTGATACTCTTTTTGTAACTCTTGTGCTGATAAGCCTTTTATTTTAGTTTTTTGAATCCAATCATAATTTTTATTTGGATCTTTAACTAGAAGATATCCCATCATCTCTATGTGCAAAGCAGAACAAAATTCTGTACAGTAGTAAGGAAAAACTCCTTCAATATCTGCTACAAAATCTACTTGGACTGTTCTACCTGGTTCTGCAGAAACATGTATATCGTGATGGTCTATAGTAAAGCCATGTGTCTCATCTTGAGCTCTTTCTACATTGGTAATGTACATAGTAACCTTATCGCCTTTATTGACCGTTATATGCTCAGGATTGATATGCGAACGAACCATAGTAGAGTAAACATATACATGGTTTCCTTTTCTTTCAATCCGCTCTTCGCCAGCAAGCGTTTTTCCGACATGAGGTTTCCCTGTTTTTGAATCGCTACCCATGTTGTATCTAACTTTTGGATGAATTTTACTTGCACGAATAGAAGCTGCTTGATGCGGTTCTCCAAGTGGAACAGGCATATCATAGAGGAGTTCCATCTTTTTTGAACCGATTTCTATGAGTTGGTTGTTTTGCGGATGCAATGGCCCTACAGGTAAGAATCTATCGATTGAGAGCTTATTAAGAGAGATAAGGTATTCTCCCTGCGGATCTGCAGATTTTCCTTCCATAGCTTCAATATGCCCAACATTATAGTGTACATTGACTCTGTCAATAAGTTTGAGTTTCTTATAATCCCACTTTACAATTTGAGAATCTACATATAAAGAACTATAGACTATGCCATCTTCTTTACCAAAGGAGTTATGAAGATGTCCTAGTCCAAGTTCTAACTGTCCATGCAAAGATTTTTTCATGTCCAATATTGGTATACCATAACTATCTCTTGCAATATACTCTCTGTTTTTTATCTGATGTAAAATTTTCTTAAAATCAAAGATAGAAGCATGAGTATCTAGCTTACCAGAGACAATAATAAGTTGACCCTCAGGACTTACATCAAGTCCGTGGGGAGATTTATTTTCAGGTATTAAGAAGAGTGCATCATTTTTTACAGCTACTTCAATAGGTATTACTTTATGTCCATTGATTACTTTGACATTTTTCTTATCTTTTGCAAGTTCGGCCAATTTTTTCCAATTATATACATGTAAAAAATCCGTATCACTTCTGCTACATCCAGCTTCAAATGGAGGCAGACCTTTTTCTATGCCTCCTGTATAAAGTTCTGAGTTAAAAGAGTTTGTAAATGCCCAACCATCTGAGACACCCTTACCTGCATCTGTCAAGTCTTGCATATATGGAGGAAATTCAAGAGTAAAAGACTCTTTTTCTAAAATCTTTCCTTGTTTTTTGTCAAACTTCCAAAATGTTACTCCACCTCTATATACATCTTCATAAGCTTCCATAGGATAGTAGTCATTTGTAAAAGGAGCCGCATATTGGCAAGAATCAAGGATATACTCTGTATTAGGAGTAACAAATGCACCCCCGTGACTAGACTTAAAGATAGGATTTACTACAATTTGGGAAGTTTCAAAGTATTCCAAGTTGATTACCGCAATTCTGGCATTTGCTTTGTCATTTATAAAGAGATATTTTCCATCATATTTTCCATCTGTCTCAGATAGTGCAGGATGATGCGTATCTCCCCAGTTTATCTCCCTTCCTCTAACATTACCTTGTCTTAAAATTTCTTTTGAATCTGTATCAAAACCATAGCCCTGCCATGGTTCTGGAGTAAAAACTCCAATATACTTTAAAATCCTCATAGAGGGAATACCATAGACTAAAACTTGCCCTGACTGCCCTCCACTGACAAATGCGTAATACTCATCAAGCTTGCCACTAGGATTGTAAACCTTTAATGCAGCAAGTGCATCTTTTTCAGTCAGTCCACGCTTTTTCATAACTTTTTGAAACTCTGACTCAGCTACCAAGGCTTGCGTCATTAACAACGCTCCTAATGTTGCGACAAAAGCTATCTTTAGATATTTTTTCATCTTTCTATCCTTCATTTTGTTATGACACTTTACTGGTTAGAAAATTCACCAATCTCTTCGGCAAGATTTTCTAAATCTTCATCTGACAAATACTCAAAGACAGCCATGTGCATCTCTTCTTCGTTTGCTTTGTATTCGAGCAATTTTGCTAACAATTCATCTTTGTTCAATCCAATAAGCTTACTTCCAACACTTCCCTCTCCACTAGCTCCATGGCATGGGGCACAATTACTTTTATACATCGAGCTTACTTTAAATTTTCCAGCAGAACCAGCTCTTTTTTCTAAAGCCTTTATCTTTAACTCCTGCTCTTTTCTTTCATCTTCTCTCTCTTTTGTAATCGCCTCAATCTCTTCTTTTGTAGGCTTTGATGGCTCTACTGTAACTGGTATTTTGACTTTTGTAGAATCTATAAGAGTAGATATTTTACTTAGTGTATCTACTTCTATATCAGTTTTTAAAACGGACACTACTGTGCCTATTCCTAGCAGTAAAGTAGCTACAAAAATAGAGTGTTGCAACATCGTTGCTTTTTTAGGTGGTAGAATTTTTAATGATTTTGACTTTAACCACCATGCTATAAGAGATAAAACACTAATAGCAAGAAGTGCCCAAAAACCAATGACAGGATAGGCGTGAGTAGTAAACTGAGCTACTTTTCCATCTCCTAAAATAACAGGAGTAAAAGGTTTAATCGTGATGGCTCCCTCATGAAGGTTATGACCAAACCAATAGAGCCAATAGGCATAAATACCTAAAAAAATAAAGGGTAGAAGTACGGGAATAACCATAAGCCGATTTACAAACTTATTGTTATAGGTGAGAAAAATCATAAAAAGCATCCCTAAAGCAACAAGAGCATAGGGAGCAAGAGTGCTCTCATAGATGCCTCCTCTCTCCATGGGAGCCATTCCTACATAGTGGTTAATCGTGTTCATTTCATGAACTTCTCCACTCAGTCCATCAAAATGGATATATACAGGAAGTCCATAAGGAAAAGCTTCTTTAGGATAGTTGGGCGCTTCTAAAGAAAAGTTCCATACCGGCATTGATGGTACTCCTATCTCTTCAGATATTTCAATCATCTTTTTTAAGTTGCTTCTCGCTTCTTTTTGAGTGTTGATACTAGCATATCTGCCATCTTGATAAAAATTCCAAAGCGGATAAACATATGAAGGTATATCTTCTACTTTATTATCTTTAATTCGTTCTAGTGTCCCATTAAAACCAACAGATGGTATGATAAAGCCATATAGTAGAATTACTAAGGCGATGCCCGCAAAAATTCTTGACATTAAAGAGTAGATATTCATAAAAAACTCCTTTTACTAAAGGTTTCTATATTTTAACAATCGCAAACTAATTTCAATAAACCTAAATATTGAGCCTAAATGCAATCACAGAAAATTGGATGTTCTGAACAATTATTAAATTGGATCTTGAATCAAGTTCTGGATGACGCATATTTCGTCATTTAGCGCTTGACACGGAATCTAGTTTATAGATTAATCAGAAGTCTCAATTGCTTTCTTATTAATATAAAAGCACTGTAAAGCACTCTTTTGTGCGACTTAAAAAGTATATCAATTTTGCAATGAAGCGCATATTAAAAATTCAAATTTTTAAGTTTATAATGAAGCTAATTACTTTAAAGATAGTAGAAGCTAAGACAAAGATGCCAATTAGCTTCTAAAAAAACTATTGTTGCAAAGTAAAAATATGGAGTTATGGAGCTTTAGAAATATACTTCTTAACTATCTCTCTTAAGAGCTTTTTATCTATCTCTATTTTTTTATCCGTATAGATATTTTGCTCAATTATTTCTATAATTTTTTTAACCTCTTCATCATCTTTATATGGAAGCATCTTTACTAAGAGTACTCTCTCATCTTTTAAAGATAGACTTTTTTGCTTTTTAAGATTTTTCCATGGCTTTACTATGCCGATAAGGAGTCCCAAAAACACTCCTAGAACAAAAATAAGTAGAGTCCATAAACTTGATACATTTTCATCTCTTTGCACCAAAGTCTGCTCGTCTAACTCTTTTTTTACAACCAACTCTTCTTTTGGCTTTGAGTTTTTAACTTTTATCTCTATTTTGTCTGTAGTTATTGTTTTTGTCTCTTTTGTTTTAGGGTCAAAGTATTTCAAAGTAAATGGCTGGATTGTAAAGTCATTTTGAGCTACAAATGCCATTTTTTGAGTAAGCTTATTTGCTTCTATAGAGATTTTTTCATCAAAAACATTCACCCCATCTATATATGGTTTAAAACTTTTTATATCCTCTAAGTTTCCATCTCCTACAACTTCTAGCGTAAGATTTAGCGCTTCATTTGCGTTTATCTCATTTTTATCTACAGTAGCCACAATATTGAAACTTCCAACAAGTCCAACACCTTTAGGAAGTGGCTTTACATCTATATTTAGCTCATTTGAGTAGTATGATCGCCACTTGATTTTTGGTACCCATGAACCCCAGCTATCCCTTGTGTGGCTCCTTGAGGCTACGCTCATTTGTGCCTTTGAGATATTTAGCTCACCTGCTCTTTGAGCCGCCATTTTGTAGATGATTTTTGTGACTACATAACCACCCTCTTGAGTTTTTTGTGGCTGCGATTCATTTTTTATCCAAAACCCTTTTAGGACTGGGGCTTCAAACTTACTATCAACTGCCTCAGCTCCTAATTTTTGTTTAAACAAAAGGGTGACTTCAAATGGCTCTCCAACATAAACTTCTTTTGTACTACTCTCTAAGGATAAGATAAAGTCAGCATCAGCATTTGCCACGCCTTGTGTCACTTTTATCTCAACGGCATTACTTTTATGCACCACTCCATCAACTTCTATCTCCATAGGCTCTATCACACAATCTTTTTGTGGTATAAATTTATAGCTAAAAGTGTTGTTTCTTGAGATTTTTCCGTTTACCATCTCTATGGAACTTTGTGAACTAGTCGAGATTACATTTACACCACAAAGCGTTTGTATAATTGGCCTGTTCGCGCTCTCTTTTAGATGCAAAGAGTATGTAACCATCTCTCCAAGTTCCACACTCGTGGCATCTACACTAGCTCTAATGCTAGCATTTAGCGCAACTTTTAAAAGAAGTAAAACTAAAACTATCTTACCAAGGTTTCTCATCACTCATATCCTTTGTAGGTTTTTCATCACTAAGTTTATATATAAAACTACTATTTTGTGTGTTTAGCTCATCTAGCCATTTTCTCTGCTCTGCATCGCTCATCTGCGCTTCTTGAAGCTCTTTTGCACTTGCATTAGAGTCACCATTTTTCTCATCTTTTTCAAGTTCATCTAACTGCTCTTTTTTCTCTTGTTTATCATTTACATCTTTTTTTTGCTCTTCTTTGTCACTATCTTCTTCTTTAGCTTTTGTCTCATTACTCTTTTTTTCTTTATCTGATTGGCTACTCTTAGAGCTTGATTCATCTTGAGAGTTTTCATCATCTGAGTCTTCATCGCCAGACTCACTAGAATCTTCTTTGTCTTTTTTATCTTGCTTATTTTTTTTGTCTTGCTTATCTTCTTTTTGTTCATCTTGCTCTTTTAGCAATTTTTTGACTCTCTCTAAGTTCTCCCTAGTCTCTTTGTCAGCTTCTATCTCTAAAGAGCTCTCATAAGCCTCTACAGCTTTTTGCAACTCCCCAGATTTTGCATAAGCGTTACCAAGATTTGAGAGATTTTTTGCCCTCATCTCATCTCTATCAAACAAGGCTCTCTCATAAGCTTCTATAGCTTTTTTATAGTTTTTTTGCTTGTAAAAAGCATTTGCTGCATTAAAATAACCCTCGCCAACTTGAGACTTATTTGCATAGTTCTCATAAATCTCCGCTGCTCTTTCATACTCACCTTTTTCATAAGCCTCTTTTGCGTCTCTTAGCTCTACAAAGTCAAGCATTGAAGCTTTTGTCTCAGTGCTAAAGACTACGAGCATAGAAAAAAGTAGCATAGATGCAAGTTCAGGCTTTACCCGTTTTGATAATGAACTTGTAGCAAAAAGGAGTAAAATAAGAGCCGCGCCCAGTGGATAGTAAAATAGTGGCTCGTACTTGTTTACCTCCTCACTCTTTAGCTCTTTTGCTTTTGAGATGGATTTTATCTCTTTTAGCATCGCTTTAACATCTGTGTTTGAGAGTGAGGACTCTATATAGACTCCACCGCTTTGAGCCGCAAGAGTTGCTATCTCCTCATTTAGTTTTGAGATGATGATTTTGCCCTTGTGTTCTATAAAACTACCATCTTCTTTTTTAACAGGTGCGCCCTCTTTGGTTGCAATAGCAAGTACAAATACTACTATCTTGTTCTTTTTTGCAAAGGCTATCTCTTTACTAAAGTCACTCTCATCTCCACCATCGCTGAGTATTAAAAGGTATTTTTCATCCCTGTTTTCATGAGACTTTTCAAATGTTTCTAAGATAGATAAAAAGTTTGTACCCTTTTGTGTTATGGAGTTAGTGTCTAGATGCTTTAGTAAAAAACCAACTGCTTTGCTATCAAAACTAAGCGGTGAGACAAGGTAGGAATTTTTAGCAAATGCCATAACTCCAACTCTCTCCTCACTCATCTCATCTATAAACATCAAAGCCTTTTGTTTTGCTAACTCTAAGCGGTTTGGATAGAGATCTTGCGCTAGCATTGAGTCACTTATATCAAGAGCAATCATCACATCCGCACTCTTTGCTTTTACTAAGACTTTACCCTCATCTATAACTGGCTCGGCCAATGCTAAAATTATCAAAAAACAGACAAGAAAAAAGAGAACGTTTCTAAGTCTTTGTGACATTGTATTTGCACTTACACTAAGTCTCTCTATCACTTCAGCAGAAAAAAATGTAGCTTCAAAATCCTTTTGAGTGAGGATTAGTCCAAAGAGTATAAAGAGTGGGGGAAGCATATAGTATAAAAATTCAGGATGCAAAAAAGTCATAAACTACCCCTTTTGTTTTTTAAAAAAACATATAACATCAAGCTAATAAGTGCGATAAAAAGCGGAAAAAAATAGTAATATTTTGTATATGAAAATGTTTGAGCTTTAATCTCTGAAGTCTCTAGCTCATCTATCTTTTTATAAATCCTCTCAAGCTCACTCGCACTCGCAGCTCCAAAGGCTTTTCCTCCAGTCTCATCAGCTATGTGCATCAAAACTTCGCCATTATATTCATGTGGCATCCCTATCCCAATAGGATAGACTTTAATGCCCTCTTTTTTTGCCATCTCTACAGCTACATCAAGAGGAATTCTATCTATTTGCGGTGTGCTATATCCATCAGTTAAAAGTATGGCAACCTTACTTTTAGTCTTACTCATCTTTAAGAGATTTACACCCTGAGCTAGTGAAGTATAGAGTGCTGTATATGGCCCAGCCATACCGATGCCAAGCTGAGAGACTATCTTATTTAAGATATTTTCATCATAGGTAAGTGGAGATGCTATAAAAGAGTAAGATCCAAAAACAACAAGACCGATATTGTCATTTTTTCTCTCTTTTATAAAGGAGCTAACTATCTCTTTTACTACATCAAATCTTGTAGAGTATGGATTTGCAAGATCAAAACCTTGTGCTTGCATCGACTGAGATGCATCTAAAATAAGCGCTATCTCATAACCATCTTTTGGCTTTAGCTCATAAGGTTCATCTTTTATAGGCGACATCATAGCCATTATGAGCATTATAATACCAAGCCACTTGAGAAAAAAAAGCATCTTTGAAGCGGAGACAGAATCTTGCATAAAATCTTTTGTATGAGGAAAGTATATAGATGATGCTCTTTGCTTGCAAAAAAGGGCACAAACTATAAAAAAAATAACTAAAAGGGCTAATAATGGATACTCAAAATAGATGCCCTCAAACATCAATCATACCTCGATATAGTTCTATATAACTTTTGACTTCATCATCAAAGGCATCTACCTCTTTTTTATACTTATATGGCTCTAGTCTTTTAGTTAGGTTTTCATACATCTCAAAATTTCTAGGTGAATCATCTCTAAAGGTAAGCCCATAAAAAGTGATAGCATAAGCTGCCTCTTTTGTTTTACTTAAATTTTGCAGAGTCATCAGCTTATAATGTTCTCTTCTTACATTGTAAACATTTCTATTTTTTATATATCTTATAAGCAAGTAAAGCAGTGCTAAAACCACCAAAACAGCAATAAAAACACTCCCTAAGAGATAATATAGTGAGTACTCATCTATCTCTACTATAGTCTTTATATCGTGAAGTTCTATATCTTGCATCTATCTACCCTCAAAGAGTCTGCGAAGCTCTACGCTTGCACTTTTATGTGTATAAACTTTAGTAAATCTCACTCTGTGTTTTTTTAAAGTATCAAAGAGTTTATGATCATGTGCAGCTACTTTTTTCGCATAAGACTCTACACTTGAAGCGTTAAAATCTCCCTCTAGTGTAGCTCCACTTTGTGGATCAACTAGAGATGCAAAACCCATCTTAGGAGGATGCTCTTCTAGCATATCTCGAACTATAATTGCTACAACTTCATGTTTTTTAGCTAAAACATTAAAGTCTGGTATCTCAAAAAAATCTCCTATGATTATGATGAGTGATCTTCTTTTTAGTCTTTTTTGTAGCGTTTCTGCTATAACTTTAAAGTCAAGTTTTTGATTTAGTGCATCAAAGTCTAAAATATCCTGTGTGGTTTTTTGAACTTGGTGGAGTTTTTTGCTAGGTTTTGAGTTTGAGATTAGCCTATCTGTAAAGATATAAGAGCTTAGCAAGTCGCCATTTTTTAGAGTTGAGTATCCTAAAAGTGCGTTTACCTCAGCGATACTATCTTGCTTGAATTTTTTTGAGCCAAAGTGAACACTTCCATTTAAGACAGAGACTAAAACAACATTTAGCTCTCGCTCTTCACGAAAGACTTTTATATATGGACGCTGCATCTTAGCCGTGATATTCCAGTCAATATGGCGAATATCATCACCGTGCATATACTCACGAAGCTCTATAAAATCATAGCCTTCGCCTTGAAATATAGATGGATTGTTTCCAATCATCTCACTAAAAACTTGACGTCTTGCTCGGACTAAAATCTTTTGAAGTTTGCTCAAAACTCTCTACCTTAAGGAATAGCTACAGTTTCTAAGACTTTTTGAATAATCTCATCAGTTGTAATACCCTCAGCCTCGGCTTCATAAGAGAGCACGATGCGATGACGCATAACTTCTTTTGCCACATAAGCAACATCAACAGGAGTTACAAACTCTTTTGATCGCAGATATGCCATAGCTTTTACAGCCTTAAACATATCAATACTTACACGAGGAGATGCTCCAAACTGTATATAGTCTTGAAGCTCTTCGAGTCCATACTCTTTAGGATTTCTCGTAGCGCTGACAAGCTCGATAATGTACTTCTCAACTTCTTCATCTATATGAACGCTTTTTATTGCCTCTTTTAACTCTTCTAGCTCACTTGCATCTATGACCGCAGAAATCTTCTCAAATGCACCACTAGAGATGCGCCTTGCAATCTCAAGCTCTTCATCTTTGGTGTTGTAATCAACTACAATCTTTAGCATAAATCTATCTAGCTGAGCTTCTGGGAGTTGATAAACGCCCTCTTGTTCTACTGGGTTTTGAGTAGCCATAACAAAGAAAGGAAGATCTAGTTTAAAGGTAGCATCACCTAGTGTTACTTGCTTCTCTTGCATCACTTCAAGTAGAGCTGATTGAACCTTTGCAGGTGCGCGGTTTATCTCATCTGCTAGTAAAAGGTTCGTAAAGATTGGACCTTTTTTGATCTTAAAACTATTACTTTTAGGATCATAAATCTCAGCACCTAAAATATCTGAGGGAAGCAGGTCTGGAGTAAATTGGACTCTCTTAAAGCCAAGTCCGAGTGAAGATGCTAATGCATTAACTGTTGTAGTTTTTGCAAGTCCTGGAACGCCTTCTATAAGGATATGTCCATCACACAATAGTGCGATAAGCATCCCATCTATCATCCTCTCTTGTCCTACAACTACTTTTGAGACTTCTTTTTTAATCTTTTGTATCTTGCCAACCATACTAAAACAACCTTGTGTTAAATGTGTAGAGAAGTATATCTAAGCGTGGTTAATGATTTTCTACTAAATTAATCCCAATCGCCTCACTGATACCTTGAGACTTTATATCTTGTTCAAGATGAATCGATGCGTTTTTATAAACACTCTCTTTTGAACCACTATATCTCTCTTTTAGTATTATACTTTTACCACCAATTCTTCTGTTTTTATCATACACGCCAATATCTAAAGTGAGCACTGCGATTTGCATAGAAGCGTGCTGATTTATATTCTCATTTGTTTTAATCTTTATCTCTATTGCATCTTTAGAACTCACTACATTAAAACCATTTTGTGCAAGATAATTTTTTATAATATTTGCAAATTTTGAAGACTTAGCATCTCCACTTACAAAAAATCTCAAACCCTTTGCTTCTTTTAAAAACTCTTTTTGTTTTACTTCTATAAAGTCTAGACTCTCTTTTTTATCAAAACTCTTATCTAGCTCTGAGATGATGAGAATATTTGAGAGTAATTCACTTGCCTTAAGAGACAACTCTTTTTTAGCGTTGTATCTACTTAGTGCATCTAAGTCCTTTAGCGAATCATACTTTTGTGATATCTCTTTTTTTTGCATCTCAAGATTTTGCTTAAGACCATTTATAAACTTCGTTTTATCACTTTGGAGCATCACCGCAAACTCTCTGTAACTAACTCTATAAGACTTTATGACCTCGTAATTATTTATGCTAATTTTAGAAACACCAGACTTTATCTGATTTTTAACGCTAGAGTTTACAAAGCCACCACGGACCTCTTCATTTGACTCAAAAGAAGACTCTATAGTAGTTCCAAGTTTTGCAACCATATCACTTAGAGCCGCTTTTATAGCACTCTCTCTATCACTTGCTATCGCCATTCCATACATAAACTTACTATTATCACTAGGAAGTGGAGCGTTTATCCAAGCTGGAAGTGATTTTGCTTGTGGTGGTGGAGTTGGTGCGCCTTTGCATCCACCTAAAATAAATAGAGCAGATAGTGCTAAAGCTATAATATATCTACTTAGCATTTATCTGCCTCTTTGCTCTCTCTCTTTTATCAATCAAATTATCGATCCTTCTTAGAGCTAAGTTTATCTCTTCTACTGGTTTAATCGTTAAGTCATCAGCCAAAGTATATGCTTTTTTTGCACGCTCTAGTTTCCCCTGTGCTTCTTGGACTAC
Organism: Sulfurimonas sp.; assembly: GCA_028684815.1. Taxonomy (GTDB): domain Bacteria; phylum Campylobacterota; class Campylobacteria; order Campylobacterales; family Sulfurimonadaceae; genus Sulfurimonas. The sequence continues at coordinate 43,525 of JAQUFE010000001.1, read as the reverse complement.
TCCATAAACATACGCAACCACATAAGAGTTACCATCTAGTTCATCTAAAAGCTCTTGAAGCATTGACTCTGCCTTGTCCATGCGGCCAGCTTTTATATACTCTAAAGAATACTCAAAAATATCTTCTTGAGTATTTGTTACACCATCAAGCTCTATCTCATCGAGTAGAGTTACTTCAAAGTAGATATAGTTAGGAGTGAGTTTATATACAAATTCACTTGCTATTGCCGAGGTTAGTCTGTTTAGAGCTTGAGCTTTTGATAAGATTTCACTAGAGCCGCCAAGACCAAAAAAACCTCCTAAAGGGTTACAAGAATCAGCAGAATACTCTTTGTTTAGTGTGTCTCCATAGATTATAGAACCAGTCTCAACATTTACGATATTAATGTTTGCAGAGACAGAAGCTTTTGTAGTGTGGCAAGTCACTTTGTAGTAACGCCATTTAGTACACCCTTTTTTAGTGTAATTTAGGCACTCTTTTGCATCTTTTAAATATCTACCCGACTCGCCATTAGCAGATGCTATCTCTCCATTTATCACAGCTTGAGCACCTATAAGTTTTCCAACCCTCGTAGCAGTTCTCTCATCCATAAGCTCAGATGATTGCAATTTTTGCTCAGCTATAATCTTGTCTAAATCTTTTCTACTAACCACGGTAAAGTATCTTTTTTGATCTAGTTTATGCTTAGCTATTTGAGATTCAATCTTGCCAGAGAGACCATAATAATCATTTCTAAAGCTACTTATTGCGATTTTTTTCTTTGTAGCCATTTCTTCGACTTCAGCAGGCTGTAGTGCTTTTATCTTTATTTTATGAGCACATCCACTCATAAGTAAAGCAGTGATTAATATACTAAACACCTGCTTAAATGATATTTTCATATAGTTTTCCCTTTTAAAATCTCACGAATTTTAGTTAAAACTCATTTAACTTATCTTGAACTTGCTTACTTGCTTAGCCTTTTGCAGTGAGGCTATCTCTTTTTGCTCTATCTTCTGTACAATCTTGCTATATCTCTTTGCATCACTTAAGACCAAGAAAAAAACCAACTCTTCTAGAGTCTTTATCTCATCTATTTTTTTGTTAAAGAGCATCTCATCTGAGGAGAGTTTCACTCTTTTTTTAAACTTAATCTTTGCAACAATAAATCCAGCTAAAAACGCTAACACATAGTAGATATATCTATACTCTATCTCAAAGCTTTTTTCTTCTTTTTCTAAAAGTTCCTCTTTTTTATAGAGCTCCCTTACTTCAACATCCACCTCATCAAAACTCAAAAGCTTTAGTTTTTTCTCACCTAAGTCAAAGTACTCTATCTCGGTACGGGGAATCGTAAAATTACCATCACTTACAAATGCAAATTTTTGAACCCAAGAACCTATATATCCATCTTTTGTTAGCTTAAAATTTTCTATTGGTTTTTCTTCTATAGTTTTGACTCCATCTATATCAAAATGAAATGCTTTTATAGCGTCAAAATTTGCGCGCCCCTCTATTTTTATCTCTAAATGGTAAGGTTCATAAGCCATTACCCCGATACCATTGTCCCTCTTCACATCAACACTAATTTCTCCCACAAGCTCACTTTTAGCATCTTTTATCTCTAGCTCCACACCCTCTTGTCTGATAAGCTTTACACTGTAGTCTTCACGAGCAAAATTATCTCGTCCAATAACACTATTTTTGATGGAGTCTTTGTTTGTTTTTTTCATCTTTGTATCAAGAAAAAGCTTAAAATTTTGTGCTTTTTTTACATAGAGTAGATACTCATAAGTATTGATTCTTTTTGCATCTATTATATTTTTAGTTTCACTTAAGAGCAAAATTTTATACTCTTCATTATCCACAACTGGGTTAAACTCTATCATATATGTATGAGCAATATCACTAAAGGTGCAACTATATTTTAAATAAATTGGCTCATTTGTCATAGCACTTTTTTTATCAGCTAAAACACTCCACTCATATGTAGATGCAAAGAGTCTAGCGCTTAAAAGCAAGAGCAAAAAGATTTTACCAAGGTTGTTTTTCATCCACTTGCTCCTTATTTATCAGCTCATACGCCTTTGAACTTAGTTTTGTTTTGTTTGAGTTTAGATCTATCTTTTTTTGCGCAGATGCTTCTTTGGCATCTTTTGCATCTGAGCTTCCACTACTAGCACTTACATTCATATTTGAGCCTCCTCCATCTTTTTTCTTCTTTTTTTTACCTTTTGAGAGAGATGTTTTTTTAGAATTATTTTTAAAGTCTGCTTGCTTCTGTTCTTTTAAATCTTTTACATATCGCATATTTTCATCAGCCTCTTTTGAGTAACTAAGAGTGAGGGATTTCATATACGCCTCTTTTGCTCTTTCATACTCCTTTAGCTTTACTAGCGAGTTTGCCATGTTATAAAAAACTATAGCTTTAAACTTGGCATCTGAAGATTTTACCATCTCATAAGAGCTTATCGCTTCTTCAAATTCTCCACTTCTATAGTGAGAGTTAGCGAGCTTAAACTCTTTTATATTTTTATCCGCAAAGTAGTCTAAGAGGCTTGCATCTAAACTCACCCCAAAGAGAAGTAAAAAAGCTAAAACATACTTTTTTAAAGTTGTGTTACTCACTAAAAAGCTTACTATTGCTAAAAAGACAAAGTAGTAAAAAAGTTCAGTATTATCAACTACACTCTGCTCGCTTTTTTCATCATCGCTTCTTTGAGACTCCAAAGCATTGACAAGTTCATCAAAACTCTTAGTATAGATGCCATCAGTCACTTCGCTTAACCCTTTAATAGCCTCATTTTCACGGCTCACTACAATGTTCCCTGCTGCATCTTTTAAAAATTCTCCGCTCTCTAAGACTATACTATCGCCCATCTTTGTTGCCAACATAAAGACATTTATAACTAAGCCTCTTTTTTTTGCAAACTCGGCTTCTTTTGTATAACTTATCTCATCTGCTCCATCACTAAGTATCACTACACTTGGCTTTTTCGACTTTGACATCTTTGCCATAAGCTCTAAGGCACTCATAATAGAGCTGCCCTTGGTAATAATCATATCCTCATCAAGAGAGCCAAAGAGATGCTCAAGTAGTTCTCTATCTTGAGTTAGTGGCGAAAGGATGATGGCATTTGTAGTAAAACCCACAATAGCAAACCGACTATTTTTATGAACTCTTATAAGTTGTGATAGAGTCTCTTTTGCTTTTATAAGTCTTGATGGATGCACATCACGGGCTTGCATAGAAAAAGATAGATCAACCGCAATTATCACATCACTTAACATCATCTCTTTTTTTACAGGCTCTTGGAGTATTACAGGCCTTGTAAGGGCGAGGATTATAAATACAAATGTGAGGAGATATCCGTAAGCTCTTATGCTAAAACCACGAAAATCTCTCTTTGCTATAAGGGCAACTAGAAATAAAAAGAGCCAAAAGTAATGGGCTGATAAAAAGGTCATCTTTTAATCTCTCTGTAAATGAGATATAGCAAAAGCATAGATGCTAAGAGTAAAAACACCTCATAGTAGTACTCTTTTAAAAGATAGTCTCTACTCTTGATCTTTGATGATTCAAGCTTATCTATCTCGTCATAAACATCTTTTAACTCTTTAGCAGATAGAGCTCTAAAAAACTCTCCATTAGACTCTTTTGCTATCATCTCTAAGAGTGCCTCATCTGCCTCGCCCTCATATCCTATGGCTATTGTGTATATTTTTATGTTCTTTTCATTTGCTAGCTTTATGGCATCTTTTGGCGAGATGCTCCCGCTATTATGCTCGCCATCACTTAGTAAAACTATGATTTTACTCTTAGCAACTGATGTCTCAAATGCACGAACACTCATAGCAACCCCTTCACCTATCGCAGTATTTTGCCCAGCCATCCCTTGGTTAGTATACTCTAGCATCTGGGCAACTATCTCTTTTTCATAAGTTATAGGAGATGCGATAAAGGCAAAATCTCCATAGATTACTACTCCAACATTATCGCCTAGTCTTTTTTTTATAAACTCCGCTGCAACTATCTTTGTAAGTTCAAACCTAGTCAGCCTTTTGCCATCAGTTGATTCATCATCAAAACCAAATGAGTTCATAGATCCACTTGCATCTATGGCTAGTACTATATCTTTTCCTTCTCTGTTGTATGAGTTGTCTCTATCCACAACGATGGGAGATGCAAGAGCTATACAAAGAGAGATAAAGATTAGTATCTTTACAATCCACTCTCTCTTAAAGAAGTTTTTTTTAGCTCTTAAAAATTCCAAATGCACGAAGTATCTACTTTGTATCTGCTCTTTGCATCTATATAAGCAGTAGATAATTGGAAACAGTAATAAAATAAGGTAAGGATATTCAAAACTATAATAATTCATTAAATATATTTTATCTAAAAAAGCGATTTTTCATGAGGTATTGCAACTTTTTTAAAACTTTTGGCATTTTCTTCTCAATTGTCTTGACATAGAAAAACTATTTGCCTATAATTTCGGCTCACAAACAAATTGTTTGTATTTCGTCTTGTTAGCTCAGCTGGTAGAGCACGTCACTTTTAATGATGTGGCCGATGGTTCGAATCCATCACAGGACACCATTTACAAAATTAGTTGGCCCCATCGTCTAGCGGTCAGGATCCATGGTTTTCATCCATGTTACAGGAGTTCAATTCTCCTTGGGGTCACCAACTTTTTCTTCAAACTCCCAATTTTAAATACTTTCATAAATTATTTTAGAGATATCTATTTATGCATTTTTTTTGGTACGCAAGCAGGACTAAATTATGGCTACTTATCTATCCAAACGAAACAAAAAACTATACTCGCCAATTCAAGTAGTAAGTGCAAACGGCTACATCTAGTGATTGTATCCGCTTTATTTAGCCTATTTTGATTAAAATTATTTACAATCCTATTCAATACACTAATAAAGTGTATTGAACATATATTTTATTGTTTTAAATCTCTTAGGTTCTTAACCCAATAGCCACCGCCACCTAGTTTTGAAGACTCAACTATTTCTACATCTTTTTTATCATAAGTTTTGTAAAGATCTTCTTTTTTAAGGTAATCTAAAACAGCTTCTGCATCCCACACTAAAACATTTAAAGGCTTTTCTTTGTAAAATGCAACTTCCATAAATCCAGCATGTACAATTCTTACCCCTGAAATATTACAATAGTAAGTATTTAGCCCAAATGCATCAAACGCCGAAGCAAATCCTCCACCAGAACTAGTACCACACTTCTCTACAAACTCATCCATTGTAGTAATCGTGCTACCATCAAAGTTTGACATTGCTTTTGGGGCATTTACCGCAAAATATTTGTCGCCTCTCTCAAGTGCACTCTCTGCAACATTTTGTAAAGTAAAATACGCTGACTCTTCTATATCTGAAGCTCTTGAGAGGCTATTGCTACTATCATTTCTTGTAGCTACTAAAAATATTTTCTCCTCTTTAGTGTTTGCTTCAGGATGTCCATTTATCTTGCTAATCTCCGACGGTGTTCCTATTTGATGTGAACTACAACCACTCATAAAAAAAACTACTGCGAGTGTAGTTAAAACTAATGTACTTATTTTTTTATTCATATTTTTCCTTTAAAATTATAAAAATATACCAGCTATCTGCTTTGATATTTTTTCTTCCAGTAAAGGTTGACCTTTTTCTGGTGTTAAGTGAACTTGCTTAGCCTCTGCGATAATCCTTGTTGCGTAGTCGATATTGTTATTATCCATTTGTTCTGTAATAACAACATCTACCTGCATACGAACTTGTCCATCTGCAATAGCATACGCAAAAACTCCCCCAACTACAGCACCGATTACAGCGCCACCCACTCCATCTTTTGCTCCCCTTGTAGCCAACATAACTATACCAGTGCTAGCCCCTGTAACAGCTGCTGCACTAGCCTCATTTTGTTGTCTGTTTGCATTCATATTTATTGTATTTACTCTCAATATATATGTTGCATCTTCTGGGCTATTGATAAATTCATAGTTTTTTTCTATCAATTTATCTTTGACTAAAAAACCTATATTGTCATCAACACTTGTTGTGTTAGTTTTTACTAAATATATGGTTTTTTTAGGTTGTAAGTTTTTTAAAAAAATGCTCTGAGTCATTTTACTATCCATCTGTAGTGAAAATGTTCCACAACCAGAAAAGACCAATAAACTTAACAACGCTATCCATATTCTTTTTTTCAATTTTACTCCTTATTTTAAAATGAAACACAAGCTTCTTTTTTTGTATCTATTTTTATACAAGTACTATTTGAACGCTCTGAGCAATTACTAAGTTGGATCCTGAATCAAGTTCAGGATGACAGTTTGTTTGTTCAAGATAATAGTTTATTCATTTAGGATGACGCGTATCCAGTCATTTTGTGCTTGACACAGAACCTAGTTTATAGATTAATCAAAGAGTTCAATTATTAAAGATTTTTTATCGTTTTAATGGTAACTAATCAACAAGTTTTTTATGGTAGTTTATTATTACTTAAGAGTGCATGATTTTATCTTTTATTTTAGTTAAATAGTTACATTGACACGTAATGACTCAATGATGATATTTTATATTCGTTCTAATTTTCAGTATAATAACAACTAACCCTCATAAGGAGAAAGATATGAAAAAGTATAAGTGTGTATTTTGTGGATATATTTATGATCCAGAAGTAGGTGATGCTAAGGGTGGGATAGCTCCGGGGACTTCTTTTGAAGATTTGCCAGATGATTGGGTTTGCCCAAATTGTGGCTCGGCTAAAGAGTACTTCAAACCCTTAGAGTAAGATCTATCTTAGTGAATATTCGATAGGAACATGCAGAGTCAAATCTTCTTTTGGCTTTGGAAATTTCCCAGACAAATCTTCTATGGTCTTAATTGCAGAGCGGCTTAGTATCTTACTCTTTGAAGATATAACTTCAATAGAGTAAACAGTGGCATCTTTAGATAGCACAAACTTAACCACTACTTCGCCCTCTTCTTGCATCTGCCTTGCTCTTCTTGGATAGTAGAGATTATCTCTTAAAAGCTGTACAATTTTTGCAAGATGCTCTTGCAAATACTCTCTCTCAATCTTTACTTCTTTACTCTCTATCTCTTGGACTTTTTGTTCTTGTATCTCTTTTGGTGTTTCATCTGTGCTTTGTTTATTAGTTTGCTCAAAAGTCTCTTCTATAATTTCTTTTTTTACTGCCTCTTTTACTATTTCCTGTTCTACTATCGGCTCTATCTCTGGCATCACAACAGGGACTTCTTTAACAATCTCTTTTTTTACAACTGGTTTTGGTGTAGGTTTTGGTTTTTCAATGATGGGTTTAGGATTTTCTTTAGGCTCTATTTTAGGCTCAACTAAAGGTTTTGGAGGTATTGCTGGTTTTTGCTCAAACACATTGCACAGCTCTATGCATACTTTTTTTTCTACTATCTCTTCTTTGGTCATGACTACGCTTTTGTATGTAATAATGAGCAAAACTGCTATAAGAGTGTGAAATGCTAAAGATAAAAATATTGAGCTACCATGTCTAATCATAGTGAGGATAATATCAAATTATATGTTAGATAAGAGTTAAATGAAGAGAGAAGAAATCGACTGTGGTTGGGGCGCTAAAAACGACACGCAGGTGTCGTAGTGGTCCTTCGCAGTTCGGTCCTTCGGACATCGAACTTTGATTCGAAAAGGGCAAAAGCAAAGAAATTTGCTTAGGAGGTTTTGTCCTCGTCGGTCCTTCGGACATCGACTGTGGTTGGGGCGCTAAAAACGATACGCAGGTGTCGTAGTGGTCCTTCGCAGTTCGGTCCTTCGGACATCGAACTTTGATTCGAAAAGGGCAAAAGCAAAGAAATTTGCCTAAGAGATTTTGTCCTCGTCGGTCCTTCGGACATCGACTGTGGTTCCGACGCTAAAAACGACACACAGGTGTCGTTTTCTTTACGCGTCTCACATCATACCCGGCATTCCGCCCATTTGTGGTGGCATTCCGCCGCCCATATCTGCATCGCTTTCATCTTTTACTTCATATATTGCTGCTTCCGTTGTTAGAAGTAAACTTGATACTGATGTTGCGTTTATAAGAGCTACACGAGCTACTTTTAGTGGGTCTATAATACCCGCTTCAAACATATCTACATACTCTCCAGTTGCCGCGTTAAAACCAATATTTTGATTTTCTGCAATCTCTACTGCATTTACAACTACACCAGCATCATATCCAGCATTTTTAGCGATTTGCTTGATTGGAGCTTTTACAGCACGAAGAATAATCTCACAACCTATTTGCTGATCACCACAAAGGTCTAGCTTAACTTTTGCCGCAGCACGAACAAGAGCTGCTCCACCACCTATAATGATGCCCTCTTCTACAGCTGCTTTTGTAGCTGAGAGTGCGTCATCTACTCTATCTTTTTTCTCTTTCATCTCAGTCTCAGTCGCAGCTCCAACTTTGATAACTGCTACTCCTCCACTAAGTTTTGCAAGTCTCTCTTGAAGTTTTTCTTTATCATACTCGCTGCTCGTAGCTTCAAGTTGAGTTTTTATCTCAGAGATTCTTGCATTTACTGCCTCTTTAGTTCCTGCACCATTTACTATAACTGTGTTGTCTTTATCGATTACCACGCGAGATGCTTGACCAAGAAGTGAGATGTCCGCACCCTCTAAAGTGTGACCTGTCTCTTGAGCTATAACAGTTCCAGCAGTTAATGTTGCGATATCTTGAAGCATCGCTTTCCTTCTATCGCCAAAACCTGGAGCTTTAACAGCAGAGATATTTAAAACACCACGAAGTTTGTTTACAACTAGAGTCGACAGTGCTTCGCCTTCTACATCTTCAGCGATGATAAGAAGTGGACGAGAAGTCTTTTGAACTTGCTCTAAAACTGGTAGAAGGTCTTTTAGTGAAGATATTTTGCTATCAACTAGTAAAATCCAAGGATTTTCAATCTCAGCAGTCATCTTCTCAGTGTTTGTGATAAAGTAAGGACTTAAGTATCCACGGTCAAACTGCATACCCTCAACAACCTCTAACTCATCAGAAATTCCCTTAGCCTCTTCAACTGTGATAACACCATCTTGACCAACTTTCTCCATAGCCTCAGCTATCATATCACCGATAGAAGAGTCGGAATTTGCAGAGATAGTAGCAATCTGTGCTATATCTTTTTTACCATTTACAGCTTTGCTTGCTGCTTTTAGGTTTGCTAAAATCGCCTCACAAGCTTTGTCCATTCCGCGCTTAACTTCAACTGGATTAGCACCTGCTGTTATGTTTCTTAAACCCTCACTAAAGATAGCATTTGCTAAAACTGTAGCAGTAGTAGTTCCATCACCTGCCTCATCAGCAGTGTTAGATGCTACTTCTTTTACAAGTTGAGCACCCATGTTTTCTAGTCTATCTTTTAATTCTATCTCACGAGCAACAGACACACCATCTTTTGTGATGATAGGAGCGCCATAGCTTTTTTGAATGAGTACATTACGACCACGAGGACCCATCGTAACTTTTACTGCATCTGTTAATTTTTCAACACCACGAGCCAGTGCATTTCTTGCATTATCTGAAAATATTATCTCTTTTGCCATATTTATTAATTCCTTTTTTATTTGATTTATGTGTTAAAACGAACCAGTCCGTTTTAACAGCAGGGACATTTGTCCCTACAACCCCCTTAGCATGGAGTATGCCATTGGGTAGCATACCTAAAAGCTACGAAAATAAATTTTCGAGAGTTAAAGGTATTTTACACTAATTTTATTTATCCGATGATTCCAAAGATATCATCTGTATCTATCACTATATACTTCTGTGCATCTAGTGTAATCTCATTTCCTGAGTATTTTCCAAATACAACTACATTACCTTCGCTAATCTCGCTAACTTCTTTACTAACAGCTACAACTGTGCCTTGTGATGGTTTTTCAGTTGCATTGTCTGGAATGATGATACCAGATGCTGTTGTATTGGACTCTTCTTGTCTTTTAACTAAGACTCTTTTGCCTAGTGGTTGAAAATTCATTAATTCTCCTTGTATAGTTTATGATTTGAGATGGTTATATTACAAAAATAAGGTAACAAAGTCAATGACCTTAGCAACATAGACTAAACTTTATTTACAAAATGTTGTAAATGTTATTTAGTCTATCTTGTTATATGCATTTCTTTTCCTATAAAAGCAAACTTAAAGTTTTCTAGTTATATAATTCCGACCTACAAAACGGATGTCAAGGTAGCTCAGCTGGTTAGAGCGCTGGTCTCATAAGCCGGAGGTCGAGGGTTCGAGTCCCTCTCTTGACACCATCCACTCTAAAATCCCTTATAATATTAATCTCTAAGAACATTTAAATTTTGCTCGGTGCCGTCTCGGTGACTAAGTAAATTCGATAAAAACAATACTATCATTAATATATATGCTTTTTTAAGAGATATTTTAGCTTCATATGTGCAAATCTTAAAACAATAGAACTATCTTATTTCATAAAAAAACTTATCCATTTATATTTAGTAGTGATTATATATGTAACGTTAATTCAATTTAGAACTGTGAAAATGTGAATCGCTCTTGAGAATGAACCTTAAAATTGATGAAGACGAAAAAATCTTTTAAAGAGCTATATCTAAGGAAGTTAGTACGCTGTGCGTTACATGGAGAGGTTTTCTTGTTTTGTTTAACAGTGATGTTTTATCATTGTTTTTACTAGCAAGAAAACCTGAGCTATATTCTAATCGCTCTATTTTAAAATAACTTCACCAATTTTTTTAATGAAAACTATTTTGAAGTTCTAAAAATCTCAAGCTTGCTATTTAACTCTTCTGTCATGGAGTTAAGGTGCTCGGCTGCTGCTGCAATCTCTTCAACACTTCTTGCATTTATGGCAGAGATATCATTGATTTGAGATACTTTGTGTGCTATATCTTCAACATTTTTACCTGTTAACTCAAAATCATTTACCGTTTTATCATTTGCAGATACTGCTAGATTTACGATTGAAACGCTTTCATTTATCCTCGATTCCACTTCTGCAGCTGTTGTAGCTAGAGCTTGGATTCCTTCGGAATTTTCAGTCATTTGCATGCTTGCATCCATTATTGACTGCACGATAACATTGATAGTTGCGTTTATCTCTACTAAAGATTTTTGAGTGCGCTCTGCGAGTTTACGTACTTCATCTGCAACAACTGCAAAACCGCGTCCATGTTCACCTGCACGAGCAGCTTCGATAGCAGCATTAAGAGCTAAAAGATTTGTCTGATCTGCAATATCACCAATAACTTCTAAAATGGACTTTACCTCATTTGCATCTTGTGAGAGCGTTGTCATTTTATGAGAAAGTTCTACTTCAGTATGAGCTGTTTCTTGCACTCTTGCATTCATAGCATTCATCTCTTTACGCGCTGCATTTAGATTTTCATTTGCTCTGATAATCTCTTTTTTACTCTCTTGCGCATCTGTAATTGATGAACGAATCTCTTCTCTTATTTGTATAGCTCTTTGGTTTGCTTCTTGAGTTACGATAACTGATTTTTCAACATTATTCCCAACACCTAGTGCTGTAGTTGAGAGTTCATGTGCAATAGCCGCATTTTCATTTGAAGAGCGCTTTGTATTGTCAATAAGATCAAAAAGTTTTTTTGTAAAATCATTAAAGCTAGATGCAATTTGACTTATTTCTACTGGTGCTTGTGTATCAACCTTTATAGAGAGATTATGCTCATTTGCTATTTTTAACATACTCTCTTTAAATTTAGTAAGTGGTTTGTTAATTCCCATTACAACTATGTACCAGGCAACACTTAGACCAATCAATATAGCAAGAATTAAGATAGCAACCATTTTCAGTTTTGAACTATCTAAATCTTCTATAGACTCCTGTGACACTCGTTTTGTAGCGTTAAAACCTGCAAGGCTCACTTCTTCTACTAAAGTAAGTGTATTAAAAGCAGCTTCAACGGTCTTTGTTTTAATAGACTCAACTTTAAGGTTTATTGCCATAATCTCTTCAAGATTATTTTTGTAAGCGATAGTAGCTTCTTCAAATATTCTAAATGATTCTATGTTTTTTGCATTTCTTGCATCATTACGAAGTGATTGGATAGGAGCCAATACTTTGTCAAAATCTTTCAGTGCATTTTCTAAAATAGATGCATCACCACTAGCACTTGCTCTAAAGTTGTCTAAACGAAGTTCTAAACCACGAATAAGCGCATCATAAGATATAAAAAGTCTCTCTGTGCGTAGTGGCATCTCTACCTTAGTTTAAGCCGCTTTTCGCATCTGTTTTTGCTGGCTTTTTAGTACTGCTTGTGCATGCTCTGTAAAAGCTATTGCCTTTTCATCTAGCTCCTTTTGAAGCTCTTTTTTCTTTACAATAAGAGCTTCAACCTCTTGTGCATATACTTTATACTCGTTAATTCCTGCTTCAACAATTGGAAGGTCTTTAGCTAAAACTTTTAGATTTGGGTATTTTGCAGAAAATTCTTTGAGCTCATTTAATCTCTCATATACACTTAAAACGTGCTTTTGTGCAGCTTTTATAAACTCTAAATCTTCAGAATAAAGAAATTTCACTATCTCTATACGACCTTTTGCATAGTTTCTCTCTAATGAAGTAACGATAGATACTTCCTCTATATACTCAGCATCAAGTGTTTTTGAATTTGAAATAGCCTTTGACATGCTACTTATAGCAATAACACCCATGATAATCATAGCCAATAGGATAATTGCAAATCCTATACTAATCTGTTTACTCAAGCTAATTGATGGCATCGCTTAATCCTTTTGTTTTTTTATTAAAATGTGGGCAATATTGTACCTGAAAAATACCAAATTTATTTTGCTATTTGTATTGAATCCTCTGATTAATTTGTAAACTAAATTCCGTGTCAAGCACTGAATGACGAGATATGCGTCATCCTGAACTTGATTCAGGATCTAATTTGATAATTGCTCAGAACACTCTATTAAAATTGGCGTAAGAGAAGAAGGCAACAATAGAAATTTTTTTGATAGAATTACGAAATTTTACGTAGCAGTTCAATCAAGTGTTGCACTTACTGCTTGGATTAGCGATGTAAGAAATCGCAAATTTGCTAGGTCATGGTTCTTTAAAGATGCTAATTGAACACTATGCGAAATGGATTGATGCAAAAGCCTTAGAAGCTAACACTAAAGTCAATCTTTAATGGTGACACTGATAATAATTCAAGTATTTGTAGAGTTTGAAAAAGTTTTTGAAAGTTCGTTGTTGAGGGAGTTTAAGTATGGTGCGCCCGACATGATTCGAACATGTGACCGCTGGTACCGCAAACCAGTGCTCTATCCAGCTGAGCTACGAGCGCACACCTTCTCTATAAAGAGGATGAAATTGTATCCATCTTAGCTTATACTAAGCTAAAATAGAAACTATTTAAAGCTAAAGTTCTGTTTTACTGAGCAACTCTTCTATTTTTTTCTCTTGTAAAAATAACTCATGCGTTCTTCTTACATAAGCATGGAGTAGTTTTTTCAGATCATTATTGCCATCTTTGTTAAAGTCTTTTGCCATGTTCTTTTCTAAAAAAGGTGCAAAATTATCCTCTACATCAACATCAAAACGACGACCTCCTATGAGTAACCCTATTTTTTTGCTCATATGCCCTACTCTAAGATGCTTTCTATTTTTTCTACTATCTCTTCTATTTCCAAATCTTTCATTAAATTTGCTTCTACAAGTTTTTCTATCTCTGCATCTTTTGCTTGATTTTCTGCTTTAAGCGTTATGAGTTCTGTACGAAAACTTTTGTTTTCTTCTTTTAGAGAGTTATAACTTTGAAGTATTTGGGAGATTTTATCGTTTAGTTTGTCTAAATTTGTCTGATTTTGCATAAAGATTCCTATGTTTTTATATAGTTATAATTCTATCACAAAAACTATAATCTTTACTTCACTCTTTTAAACAATAGGCTTTGATTTTCTAAAACTTCTCTAAAATGCTAAGTAATAGAAGCTTATTTAGCTTCTATTACTTTTTTTAACTCATCTTCTGAAGCAATGACTTCAATTTTTGCGATTGATTCATCTTCTATATATACAACCACTATCTTTTGAGTATCCATCCCTTCTCTATAAGGTGCTGCTATTTCTTTATCATCAAGCAGTAAAACTGTGTGCTTAAAGTCTTTTAGCCCTGGTAGTATAAACATACTTCTTATTAGTGAGGGTGCTGCACTTACATCTGCCACAAACTGCGTGTTATTTTCACTCAAATATGTAGGAGATTGTGTAACAAAGTAGTCATTACAAGTATGTGCCACATCTTTTGAAAATGCAAATATCACTTTTTTTGTAGTTGCCTCTAGCCTATGTGCCTTTTTAAACTGATCATTAAGCGCTAGTTCTGACAAACTTTTTCCAACAACTAACTTTGGCTCAACTGCTTCTGTAGAACCTTTTGAACTACATCCAACAAACAAAAATGCTGCAATTAAACCTACTATAATTTTTTTCATTCTAACTCCATTTTATTTTTGACATACTACAATATCTTAATTTGAAATTATGTTGCTATTCAAATTTAGTTATAATTCTTGATATTTTTTAAAGAACTTTTTTATCCTTGAAGACTCATTGCAAACTCTTCTATAAGTTTTTGTGGCTCTTCTTGAAGTCTTTTTTTGACCATTTGTGCAAATCCATCAGGATATACCTCGTAAACTCTTTTTTTCATAGACTCTAAAGTCGCATCTACTATATCTTGCGGACTTGTTTTTGGCATTTGGGAACCCTCTGTCATTCTAGTCTCAATCGGACCAGGTAACACCTCATAAACCTCACCACCAAAGAGTCCAAACTCGGCTCTTAATGCTTGTGTAAAAGAGTGCAGTGCACTTTTAGAAACACAGTAATTTCCTAGCACAGGTAGGTTGATTAGAGCCAATACTGAAGTAACATTTATAACTGTTCCTTTTGAGTTTTTTAGTTTTTCAAAAAGTGCTTGTGTAAGATTACTAGTCCCTTTTAAGTTCACTTCTATATCAAAAAAACTATCATCAAAGAGCCTTGCATTTGAGTTTACGCCAGCGTTATTTATAAGAACATCTAACTTTTCGATGTTTGCTACTGCCTTAACTATAGACTCTTTTGAAGCGATATCTAACTCTATAGTTTCTATAATATCACTCATAGTTTTGATGCCTTTTAGGCTATCAATATCCCTAGCCGCGCAATATATCTTACTCGGCTTTAACTCCAAAATCTTCTCTACAAAAGCTCTTCCTAAACCGCGATTTGCTCCAGTTACTAATACAATTTTATCTTTCATTTGTTTTCCTTATATTTTAAGTTAATATTTTTTTACCACTTCGTACATATCTTTTCTTCGATCGTTTAAGTTTCTTACACTTCCAAAGGTGTTAAGCTCAGTTAGCAAGTCTATGTCAACATCTGCGATGAGAACCATCTCACTATTTGCTATCGCTTCTGCTTTGATCCCGTTTGTAGGAAATGCAAAGTCGCACGGTGTAAATACTGCTGATTGTGCAAATTGTATATCCATATTGTGTACATTTGGTAGATTTCCAACACTCCCTGCAAGAGCCACATAGCACTCATTTTCTATAGCGCGAGCTTGTGAACAGAGTCTTACGCGAGAGTATCCATTTTGAGTATCTGTTAAAAATGGAACAAAGAGGATATCCATTCCCTCTTGAGCAAGTAAACGGCTAAGTTCTGGAAACTCTGCATCATAGCATATAAGTATTCCGATTTTTCCACAATCTGTATCATAAGTTTTTAGAGTATCTCCACCTTGCATACCCCAAACTTTTGCCTCATCTGGAGTTACATGAATTTTTTCATATCTCTCTGTGCTACCATCACGTCTACATAAATATCCGACATTATAAAGATCTCCATCTTTCATCTCTGGCATACTACCTGTTATGATGTTGATATTGTAAGAGATAGAGAGTTCAGAAAACCTTTTAGCAATTGTTTGTGTATGTTTTGCTAGCTCTCTTATGGCATCTGGCTCTGACATATGGTTGTTTTCAGCCATCAGTGGAGCGTTGAAAAATTCTGGAAAAAGAGCAAAGTCACAGCGATAACCTGAGACTGTATCTAAAAAATACTCCGCTTGTTGCATAAGCTCATCCAAGTTCGAGTAAGGCCTCATCTGCCACTGTACTAAGCCTAATCGAACTATCTTCTTCTTTGTTGTAGCCTTCTTATTTGGGCGCTCATAGTAGATATTATCCCACTCTAAAAGTACTGCAAATTCACCAGAATCTAAATCTCCTTCTAGATATCCTTTTAGGATTTTAGACGGGTGAAAATCATTAGAGATTTGAAAGTTTAGCACGGGGTCATCAATCTCTTTTCTTTTTACCTTTTCTATATACTCTTTTGGCGATATTTCATCCGCATATTTGTGATAATTTGGAATCCTCCCACCAAAAGCTATCCCTTTTAAATTTAGTTTTTCGCAAAGCTCTTTTCTATAATCATATAAGCGTCGTCCTAAACGAAGTCCCCTAAACCTTGGTTTTACAAATACATCGATTCCATATAAAATATCTCCATCATCGTCATGAGTGCTAAAAGTGTAATTTCCTGTGATTTGACTATATGTATGATGATGTGAAAATTTATCATAATCAACTATTATACAAAGAGCACAAGCTGCTATCTCGCCATCAACTTTGATAACAATCTGACCATCAGGAAACTTCTCTGTCAGAGTTTTTATCTGGCTCTCCCTCCAATATGAATCTGGTAAATTAGGATAAGACATCATCATCGCTTCTTGCAATTCTTTAGCATCTTCTAGTTTTAAATACTCTAGTTCAATATTTTCAATCTCTTGCATTTTTGGTTTAAACCTTTAGATCTTTATTTTTGCGATTATACAATCATTGGAGGAAAATTATATGACTTTTTGAAAACTAACTCTTAGTAGCACATTTTATATAGTTACCTCTTTTAAAACATAATTTTATAAATACCACTAATCAGGAGAACTAGTTATAAAATATTTATAGTTTCAAATGTTGATAGTAAACTAAAAATCCTATAATAATTAATGATAATGAGGCAAAAATTTCTATATGCTTTTTATATTTTGCTAATTGCACAGTAATACTTGAGCTTATTTTGAAGATAAATAAGTAAAAAAACAAAAATGGTATCAAAACTACACCTAAACCAAAAGAGATACCATACAGTAGCGAAGTGCTAAAATCTGCAGTTGTAGAACTTAGTAAAACAAGAGACATCATAGGAGCACAAAAACTAAAAGAACTAAAAAACCCGATTCCTAGATATCCTAAAGTAGATACTTTTGAATTTGTGCAATCCTTTATGCAGGATTTTTTAGCTCTTAGGGCTGTAAAAAAAAGCCAACTACCAAGCAAAATGATAAAAGCACCTAATATTTGTGAAAAAAAAGAATTTTCAATCATAGATTTGACTAAACTAGCTCCAAAAAAAGCTAAAACTGCTATGAGAGTATAAGCAACTACTTTAGCTCCAAAAAACTGAACTAAAATTTTCATAGTTCTTGATTTATCTTCTCCATTCGCTAGTAAAATAGGACTCATTACAGGCATACAACTAATAGCGCAAGCAGTTGCCCCTAATTGCAAACCCATAAAAAATATAGTTAGAAATATCATTTGCTATACTCGTAAATATATGATTTCATTTTTTCTTTCTTTTTCTACTCTTTAGTGATTCCATAAAAGCTTCAATCCTTGTGCTTAACTGTCCTTGTTGAGAAGGGCTATAATCACTCTCAATATACAAAATAGCAATACCTGCCTTTTCCATAGCTTCAAGCACACTTCTTTGTTCCATCTCATATACTGTACATCCTGCAAATGCTTGATATATAACAGCATCAGCCTTATAGTTTTTTACAAGATCAATAATTCTTCTTATGCGATCCTCATTGGTTGTAAAAATTGGACAAGTGCAGGCTTTTAGATACTTATCTGAAATGGAATCTATCATATCATATAAATTCCACTCATCAACAGCTACCATATCATTAAACATTCTGTTTGAACTACAAGTTTCATCAGCTACAATCAAAGCATCCGATTGTTCTATAATAAGAGGTATCTTATAGTTTGGAAAGATAGGTGGAGAGCCTGTAAAAACAATTCTTGGACTCATTTTGCCGGCGACATTTATTTTTTCATCCACTCTTGTTCTCATCTCTTTAAGTAAAACTTCCATGGCATCTATCCAACTATCTATTTTGTCGAAGAAAAAAGCGTTTGTTATCAAAAACATATCTAACCCTAAAATAGGAACATTTTCTTCTTTTCTATATTCTGACAATTTATGATAGAGTGATTGTGCATAGCCTATCTTTTTTATTGAAACTTCTAAATTTGACTTTGTGAGTTTTTTGTTTTTAAACTTTGATAATTCAACTGCAAATTGTTTTATACTTTTTCTCCAGTATTCACGGCTTCCTTCACTATCTTTTGTACGAGGAAAGTCAACATCAATAACCTTATAACCAAAATTTTTTATGATAGCTCCTGCTTTTGTTTTTTGATCACAAGTGGTAGGAGAAAATACAATATCGGGCTTATCAGTAAAATTGTTTGATGCAAAGTGTCCGACAGTAGCTTTTACTAATGGACAAGCTTTTTGCGGTAATAAATCGCTTCCTATTTCATCATCCGTATAAAAACCATTACACAATCTTATAGGAACTCCATCAAGAGCATAAATAATTTCAGAGGGTATCTGTATACACATAGTCCCTACTTTTGTTTTACCCTCATGGAGTGGTTCATTTTTACAGTAAACTCTTTCAAATAAATCATAAAAATAGTTCATACTTTCAATTGGAGATTTAAAATCATCTTTAATGCTCTTTATAACTTTTATTGCCTCCATGGCTTTATGTCTGTTTTGTTTATCTTTTGGTGTTTCAATTGTGCGCTCAATGCTGCTCACTTAATTCCCCTTTTTTATCCATAGCCATCCTAATTATAAAGCCCTCTTTTGTTGATTCAAAAATAGTTTTTCCTGCAAAATTTGCTTCCAAACAGCCCTCTTCAGGACAAGCTGCAACACATTTTAAACACAGTGTACAATCTTCAGTTACAAGGTTTTTACTTGTAACATCATCAGCTATCTCTAAAATATCCATATCACATGCTCTATAACAATCACCACATTTTGTACATTTACTACCATCTTTGTAGAGCTTTAAAAGAGCCGGTTTTGAAAAAGTATACTGCAGTGCCGCCATAGGACAAAAATAACAAAAGAATCTTTTTTTTATAAAGGAACCAACTAAAAATAGACCAACGATAATCATTCCCAAAGTAGTCATTACAATCTCTGTTTTAGAGGAAAAATCAATATAAAATTGACTGAAATTACCTGTAAAAGCAGGTATAAGCATTCTTCCCGGGCAAATGTCGCAAAAGGGCATTGATAATCCATTTGGAAGTGTTGGAAGTCCAAAAATAGAGTTTGAAATCATGACAGGAATTATCAAAAGTAAAATCAATAAAATCCACTTAATTGATTTTATCTTTGCTCTGCTAGACCAGTCATACTGTGAAAATCTTATTTTTAACTTTTTTCTAAAGGCTGTAATCCAGTCCTGCATTGTACCAAGCGGACATACAAAACCGCACCAAGCTTTATTTAAAAGCCAAAACCAAACCATAAACATTCCTAATGAAATTAAAAAAGCATATCCGGCAAATCCTAAAAAAGTCTCCCAATGGTGATTTAAATCATGCTGCAACATCCCCAAATAGCACTTTCCACCAGTAAAATCACCATTATATACGCACGCAAAAGTAGGCAATTTATCACCCAAATCAAAGCCAATATATCCACCATATACAATCAATAAAAATGCAACTATTTGAAACCAAAAACGAAATCTTACAAGATTCATATTATTGATTTTCTTTTTTAAATTTGACACCAATACTCCTTAAAATATAACTTCTCTATTTTTCATCAAACCATATCTCTTTTGGTTCTTTTTTCTTTTTTCGTCTGTAGTAATAGATGCCTAATGAAAAAACAAGCATTACACCGACAACTACATAAAAACCAGAAAGTTGAGATGAGTATTCAAGAGGTGAAGTATGAAAATCAAATGGCAGGGTCATTGTATAAACTCTTTTTTTATACTCTTTATCATTATAAATTCCACTTACATTTTCTTCATAATTAGCTTCTACCAATAAAGACTCTGTATATCTTTTATTGGTTTTTATATCAGCATAAGTATTTCTTGGAATTTCAAAGGAGATAATTCCATCACTATCGGGATTTATCTTGCTTGTCCAACCTTTTTGAGTATAGACTTTTAAAGGTATATCTTTTTTGATACTGCCCTTAAAATAGATCTTAAATGGCAAGATATCCCCAGAGTATAGGCAACAGTTAATGTGATGCTTTCTTATAGGTTTTTGTAAAATTACTTCAAATGGTACATCAGCCAACGGCTCTTTTGCATAGTGAGTACCAACCGTTTTACCACGCACCTCTTTTACAAGTGCATCTTGTAAATCACCATAAACATTATATACGCGTATGCTGGATAACTCTATATGTAAAACTTCATTTTCTACATATAGATTTTTAAAAAAAATATGATAGCTTCCTTTATACGGCACATCAAAAGGTATTTTTCCATTTACAACACTTGTCCTTGCTACACTGTTATCCATGTCTCGTATAAAGATTTCTGAGTCATTAAAACTCTCTATTTGCTTACCATTTGGATAATTACCTTTTTTTATTAACAGCTCTTTTTCATTTGTTTCTTTATTTTTATATTGATAAATCCATGTTGAAGCGTTTAGTGCTATGGGTAAAAACAGAAACACTATGAGACTAGCTTTTTTTAAATTTATTATAAGCTTCATTGTTAAAAACTCATTTTAAGTCTTGCTGTTACTACTCTGCCTGGGGAGTTATGATATTCTATATACCCTCTATCAAACAAATCATCTACACTTACTTCAAGTTCGCTGTTTTTGGTTATTTTTTTTGATAATTTTAAATCAAACAGAGTGTAACTTTCATATGCACTAGATTCTGTATTTGCATCATCACTATAACGTTTTCCTACATATCTACCACTAGCGATTATATTAATAATTTTTGGATTCATATACTCAATAGAAACTGAAGCTTTATTTTTTGGAATATATGTTAAATATTTCCCCTCTAGCGCACTGTTAGCCTCAAATTTTTTGATTTTTGATTCATTGTATGTGTAGTTAGCCATTACTTTTAACGCATCTGTAAAAGTATAATCAACTTCAAACTCCACCCCTTGAATCTCTACTTCACCCACATTAGTTTTCTCTTTATAATTTGTACTTAAGGGATCAAGCGGATCTATAGAGTATATAAAATCCTCAGCATCACTTCGATACGCTGTAATATGAATATTACCATCTCCAATTTTTTGATCTACTCCAATCTCATAAGAAATTACGGTCTCAGGATCTAAATTTGGATTTCCTGCATACACATTCGAATAATATACCCAGTTGCTATAGAGATCGCTTACAGTTGGTGCTCTAAATGCTTTACCTATAGAAGCTCTTAAAGATGTTGATTTAGTTGCATGATAAACTGCTCCAATTTTAGGGCTAAAAGCATTAAATGTTTTCTCTTGATAATTTGTATCAATACTATTGACTTCATCATGCATTTCACCGCTATGATTTTTATAGTAATCCACTCTTCCACCGATGTTTAAAATAAATTGTTTATTTATAAACCATTCATCTTGCGCAAATATTCCATAATAGTCTTGACTTCCTTTCTTAAATATAGTACCACTTGTAGCGTAGATATCTTTTTTCTCTGCATAACTATTTTTCATATCAACCCCAGCCGTTATAATATGGTCTCCTATTGGAATAGTATATTGAGCGGTTACACCATAATCATCGTTTTTACCTTCATCTTTATATTGCAATTCTGTTTGGTAGGTAGCATTATATTTTAATGAGTCATATGAATTCTCACCGGGTTTACTGTAAATAGTAATTTTCATATCTGATAAATTGTCAAAAAATTTTGCATAAGTTGCTTGAAGTGTATGCATTGTCTTTTCGTATGGATTATAGCCGCTGGGCACGTCTAAAGCACCCACATCTTGATTGTGATAATAAATATAAGAAGCGGTGATATCTGAAGTGTCATCGATATCATATGTAAACTTTATATTTGCATTCTCTCTCTCAACACCTCTTTTGATACTATTTTCTTTCTGATTAGTAGCTACATCAGTTATATATCCATCACTTTTTGCCATCTGTCCAGAGAAAAAATAACCAAATTTACCCACCTTTCCAGTAGTAGAGATTGAACCTATCTTAGTATTCATGCTTCCATAACTAAGAGTAATATCAGTTTTTTGTTCTTTAGGTTTTTTAGTAATAATATTAATGACACCACCCATAGCATTTGAACCATACAAAGAGGAACCGGAACCTTTAACCACCTCTATTCTTTTTATTGAACTCATCGGAATCTGATTCCAATCCACAGCGCCCGTATATGGATTATTCATAGGAACACCATCTATTAACACTAAAGAGCGAGCATCACTTCCTCCAAATCCTCTCATATATACCTTGTTGCTTGTATCAACAGACATTAGCCCCATACTGTTTCGTATGTTTAAACCGGCAACATTTTTTAAAATTTCATTCGCACTTAAAGCAACTGAATTTTCAATATCTTTTTCTGTAATGATGTTAATGCTTGCTGGCACATCAGAAACTTTTCTCTCTGTTTTTGTGGCTGTAACAGAGACTTCCCCCAAATCTGTTGAATCTGCATTTGCTACATTTAAAAATGTTGCAACAGCAATCAAAGATAAACTTATACCATTTACTTTTGTCATTTTTTTCTCCTAATTTATGTTTTGATAAAACAACACCAAAATATATATTATGATTAAATTAACGAAAGTAATGATAAAACAATATTGGTGCTTGCCGCCATTCCTTGCCTTGTAGTCGCCAAACTAATATCATGGCAAGGAACTTTGAAGTGTAAAGCATAGCAATAGAGTGTTAATTTTATATTAAGTTTAGTCTTAATAATTAATTATATTTATTGATTTTAATTAAAGTATTTATTTTTTTGCATATTTTATAATGATGATAATTAGCTTCAAACACACATATTGTATCCCCTTATCAAGCTACTTAAATTATTTTAAAAGAAATAATCAAGTGATAATTTAAAAGTTTTCCAGTCAACCTCATCTTTTTGCACATAATCATACGAAATGGCTAGTGATGTGTTTTGTGAAGAGTGGTAACGCTGTGAAGCTGAGAAAAGAAGTTGGGTATCGCCGGTGCTATAGATACGCTGATGAACTTCAAGGTTTGTTTGAAAATACCTTCCTTGATGGAGAGAAGTACCCATAACTCCACCAACTCCTGCTGTTAAAATATTGTCTGTATAGAGCAAGATATCTGCTAAGAGATAAAAATAGGCATTTTTATCTCCCCATGTTGCACCTTGTGAATAATTAGCTGTAAATTCCGCATTTTCATTTAAGTATTTTCTATCAAATCCAAAAGAAAAACGATACGATTTTGGTTTAAAAAACTTTGTTTTTGGTGTTAAAGAAGCCACAGAAATTATCGTTGCTTTTTCAAGATTAAAATCATTCTTTTTGTAAGAAAAAAGGAGATCCATAAACTCTACTTGGGCACCAAGAAGATATCCAATATCAAAATCGGTTATAGAGTGGTTTGCTGGGCGCAGACCAATAAAAGCTATCTCCTGTGAATTTCTACTTCCAGCTTCTATACTTATCTTAAATGAACGATGCGATAGTATTGGATTCTCTGGCATCTCTACTTCAACATTCTCCCCTTTCCCCAAAGAAGCTCTTGCAATTAAAATCTCATGAAGTCTATTTTTATATGTAGTAGCATTGATATCCTTCTTTTGATAATCATACTCTACAAATTCAGCAGAAGCTTCTAGTACAAATCGTTTGGCTTGTATAGCAGTGTCATCTTTTTTAAGATACTCACTAAGTTTTATTTTTTCTTTGCTGATATTAAAAACATCCTTAATATCTCTATCATTAAGTTTGCTTTCATAGGCTATAAGTTTTGTACTTCTTGCTGGAAGATAGTGATATTTTCTCACTATGCCATCATCAACACACGCTCTTACCGTCTCTGATGGTATAACATGAAAATGAAAATATTTTCTTAAATCTAATCCTTCTCTTGCTGATTCCATTATCCAAAGCATTTTATACGAACAATTTTGCGTAAAGAAATAGTACCAAGAGTAGTTAAGCTCAACTTCCCATATATGCCTCAGCATCTGAGTAGTTTCTTCTTTTGTAAAATCTAAATCATATTCCCATATATCGCGCTCTTCAAGGTCTCTATACTCTTTGATTTTTTCATAATAAGGTAGTAGAGAGTAAGTACCTTTATAACCACCAAAGAACCCTTTATACATGTAAGTTAATTTATTATCTTCTTCATTGTGCTCTGAGCCATAATTAAATGCATAAGAGAGCATTCTTGGTTTTGAGTTTGAATCTATTCGTAAAAAAGTATGTCCAAACATTGATGAGGGAGAACTCCCTTGCATATAAGGAAAAATAAGGCTGACGGACTTTGGATCTATCTGTTTTAAAAGAAAATCAAATTGCTCACACTTAACTTCGGGAAGGTTTTTCATCTCAAGCTCTTTTGCTAGCCAATGCTTTCTTGCAGGAAAGAGGCAAGCTGTTGAATTATCATCAAATCTTTTTTCATTATAGAGAGCTTTTATTGTAGCTTCAAGTTCTGCTGAGGCATCTTTTTTGCCATCTTTTGCTAGAAAAAATGCTTTATCTTCGACTTCACTTATATCATCTTGCATATGCAAAAGGACATGCCAATATGCTGACTGGGAGAGTTTTTTTTCTTGTGCTATTTTTATATAATAGTCAGATTTTGCAAATAGTGATAATGATAAAAAAAGAAGTAAAAATAGATGTAAGATAAGTCGAGGCCTTGTTATAAAACGCTTCTACTCTTTAATAAAGGGTAGAGCGTATAAACTATATTTTAGAAATATTCTTTAAAACATCTGATGATTTTATATCAGATGAAGTATATATCTTCTCATAATTATCTTGAAGTCTTGAAATAAAGAGAGCTTTATCTTCAACTTTAAGTAGAGCTGCTAATGTATCAACCATTTCACCATGTCCAGCAGCAATCTCTTTTGCAAGTTGATCACTATTTACAGAAGCAAATTTTTCTAGTTGAGCTTGATCAATCGCAGCTTGACTATTGTCAGATGATGGAGAGTTTCTACTAGTAGCTTGACTATCGTCAGTACTCTGTTTAGAACTTTTACTCTGCATGATATCATCTATGCCATCAGCGTGTACCGTTAGCATTGTTAATGCGACTATTGCGATTGTACTTAATAATATTTTATTCATTTGAAATCCTTTTGTACTGTTAATATCCAATATCTTATTATATTAAGCTTAAAAATAAGTCTCGTAAAAATTGCTCTCTCAAAAGTCACAGAAGAAGCACCCTTTTAAAACACTACTCTTCTTTAACATTATCTCCATTTGGCTATAATCCTAGCAATGAAAAAAGAACCGAATTTTAAAGTCGTATCTCCTTATCAGCCAGCTGGTGATCAGCCAAAAGCCATAGAAGTTTTAAGCAAATCAATTCTTGATGGAAACCGCTATCAGACCCTTGAGGGTGTGACAGGAAGTGGTAAAACTCACACTATGGCAAGAGTTATAGAAAATGTGAAGATGCCAACCATCATCATGACTCATAACAAAACTCTTGCTGCCCAACTCTATAGTGAGTTTAGAGAATTTTTCCCTAACAACCATGTTGAGTATTTTGTATCTTACTATGACTACTATCAGCCTGAAGCCTACATTCCACGCCAAGATCTTTTTATAGAAAAAGATAGTGCTATAAATGATGAACTCGAACGCCTAAGACTCTCTTCTACTGCAAACCTTCTCTCTTATGATGATGTAATAGTTATCGCATCTGTCTCTGCAAACTATGGTTTGGGAGATCCAGAAGAGTACCTAAATATGGTCCAAACTTTAGAAGTTGGAGATGAAATAGCTCAGAAAAAACTTCTTCTTCGCCTTGTTGAGATGGGTTACAGTAGAAACGATAGCTTTTTTGACAGTGGCCACATCAGAGTAAATGGTGAAACTATGGATGTTTATCCTCCTTATTTTGAGCAAGAAGCTCTGCGTATAGAGTTTTTTGGCGATGAGATAGAGGCTATGTACACTATCGATGTCATAGATAACAAAAAACTAGAGGAGCATAAAAAGTTCACCATCTACGCTACTTCACAGTTTAGTGTATCTCAAGAGAAGATGGCAGTTGCCATAAAACGCATAGAAGAAGAGTTAGATGATAGACTTGCATTTTTTCAAAAAGAGGGAAAAGTAGTAGAGTACCAAAGGCTAAAACAGAGAGTTGAGTTTGATTTAGAGATGCTACAAACCACAGGAATGTGTAAAGGCGTTGAAAACTACTCAAGACTTCTTACTAACAAAAAACCAGGTGAAGCTCCTTTTACTCTGCTTGACTACTTTGCAGTAAATCACAAAGACTATCTTGTTATCGTAGATGAGTCGCATGTTTCACTTCCTCAGTATCGTGGAATGTACGCAGGTGACAGAGCTAGAAAAGAAGTTTTAGTAGAGCATGGTTTTCGCCTCCCTTCAGCACTAGACAATCGCCCTCTAAAAGCTGATGAGTACATTGTTAAAGCTCCTTTTTATCTCTTTGTCTCAGCCACACCTTCTGAATATGAGCTTGAGATGTCTAGCGTTAAAGCTGAGCAAATCATCCGCCCTACTGGACTGCTAGATCCTGTTCTAGAGATAAGAACATCTGATAACCAAGTAGAAGATATTCACGATGAGATAAAAAAGATAACTGTTAAAGATGAGAGAGTTCTTATAACAGTGCTAACAAAAAAAATGGCAGAAGCACTCACAAAATACTTAGCAGATTTGGGTATAAAAGTTCAATATATGCACTCAGACATCGACACCATAGAGAGAAACCAAATCATCCGTGCACTTAGACTTGGCGAGTTTGATGTGCTCATCGGCATCAACCTACTTCGTGAGGGTTTAGACTTGCCAGAAGTCTCCCTTGTTGCCATACTAGATGCTGATAAAGAAGGCTTTTTAAGAAGTGAGACGGCACTTGTTCAGACTATAGGAAGAGGGGCTAGGAACTCAAACGGTAGAGTTATCTTGTACGCAAATAAAATAACAGGCTCTATGCAAAGAGCGATAGACAAAACAAATGCAAGGCGAGAGATACAAGAGGCTCACAACAAAAAACACGGCATCACTCCAACTACAACCATAAGAAAACTAGATGCCAACCTAAAGCTTGAAGATCATGGCGGTATTTACCAAAAACATAAAAAAATGGATAAAATTCCAGCAGCAGAAAAAAAAGTAATAGTAAAAGAGCTATCTCTAAAGATGAAACAAGCTGCAAAAGAGTTAAACTTTGAAGAAGCAGCAAGACTTCGTGATGAAATCATGAAGATAAAACAATTATAAACAAGAAAACAGCGCATTAAAATAAGTCTGGTTGTGGTGTTAGCATAGGTAACGGAAACATCGTACCCCTTTACCGTGACAAAACAGCAAGAACAACAAGTTGCGAGGGCTTCCTGCCGAAGGAAACCAAGTGTTAGCGTAGGTAGCGGAAACATCGTACCCCTTGTGGGTATACTTCCGATACCGTGACAAATATAGAATAAAGGTTTCCTTTATTTTATGAAATAAAATCAAGGAATATTAATTTTGGAAGATACATTTAGCAATCTCGCTACATATGGATATATAGGACTTTTTCTCTACTCTTTGGGTGGTGGTTTCGTAGCGATTATTGGGGCTGGAGTTCTCTCTTTTTTAGGTGAGATGGATCTTACTTTATCTATTTTAATAGCGTTTACAGCAAACACCTTAGGTGATTTTTTACTTTTCTACATGGCTCGCTATCAAAAAAGTATGATGATGGATGGTCTTAGAAAACATAGAAGAAAGTTAGCGCTCTCACATGTGTTGATGAAAAAATATGGTTCATGGATCATACTTTTTCAAAAGTTTGTTTATGGCATCAAGACCCTTATCCCTATAGCTATTGGTCTAACAAAGTATGATTTTAAAAGGTTTGCAGTCCTTAATGTCCTTAGTGCTGCAGTTTGGGCTTTAGTTTTTGGGCTTGGTAGTTACTATTCTGGAAGTGCTTTAGTAAAAGTGGCTGGTTTCATTGGTGAAAAACCTTGGATAGCACCTTTGATTTTAGTAATTTTTGGAGGCGCTTTGTGGTTCTATATGGAAAAAGCCACAAAGCGTAAGTAATAGCTTCTTTAGAAAACGAAAGAATTGAGTTTCTTTAGAAAATGAAAGAAACAACCTCTTCAAAAAAGAAGAGGTGAGTTTATAAAAAACTCCCCCCCCCTTTTTTATAACTTTGGACCATATGGTGCGAAATCAGTATGTTCACTTGTTTGGTACTTCTTGTAGTTTTCTATAAACATTTTTGCTAGGTTGTCTCTTTTACTATCAAAATGATCTTTATCACTCCACGCATTACGAGGGTTTAAGATATTAGGGTCTATATCTCCTAGTGTTTTTGGAACTTGTAGTCCAAAAACCTCAATAGTATCAAATTCACTATCTTTTATAGTTCCGTCCAATATGGCGTTAATGCAAGCACGGGTATTTTTGATGCTCATTCGCTTTCCAACACCATAACCTCCACCAGTCCAACCAGTGTTTACAAGGTAGACATGAACATCATGTGCATCAATTTTCTCACCTAAGAGATTAGCATAAACGGTAGGATGAAGAGGTAAGAAAGCCTCTCCAAAACAAGCTGAAAAGGTTGCAACAGGTTCAGTTATCCCTCTTTCTGTCCCAGCCACTTTTGCAGTATATCCGCTTAAAAAGTAGTACATTGCTTGCTCTTTAGTGAGCTTTGAGACTGGAGGAAGTATACCAAAGGCATCTGCAGTTAAGAAGATAATATTTTGTGGATGCCCAGCCATCAAGTCTTCTTTATGATTTTCGATGTGCTCTATAGGGTAAGAAACGCGAGTGTTTTCAGTTTTTGAATTGTCTTCGTAATCAACCTCTCCCTCTCCATACATCACAACATTTTCTAAAAGAGCATTTGTTCTTATCGCATGATAGATTTCAGGTTCGCTCTTTGCATCAAGATTTATAACCTTAGCATAGCATCCACCCTCAAAGTTAAAGACTCCGTGGTTATCCCAACCATGCTCATCGTCTCCGATAAGTGCTCTTTTTGGGTCTGTACTTAGTGTGGTTTTACCTGTTCCGCTAAGTCCAAAGAAAAGTGCTGTATCACCATCTTCTCCAACGTTTGCAGAGCAGTGCATTGGAAGTTTTCCTTCTAGCGGCAGCCAGTAGTTCATCATTGAAAAAATCCCTTTTTTCATCTCACCACCATACCAAGTACCGCCGATAATAGCTATGTTGTTCTCAACATCAAAAAGTACAAAGACTTCTGAGTTTAGGCCATGTTCTTTCCATTTTTTATTTACTGCCTTACATGCATTTAAGACTGTAAATTCAGTTTTAAAAACTTCTAACTCTGAGCTAGTAGGGCGGATAAACATATTTTTAACAAAGTGTGATTGCCAAGCAATTTCAGAGATAAAACGAACAGACCTCTTTGACGCTGCAGAAGCTCCACAAAAAGCATCTGTAATATACAAATCTTTTCCTGAGAGCTGCTCTTTTGCAACTTCAAGGAGTTCTTCAAAAATTTCTGAAGAGACTTTTTTATTTACATCTCCCCATGCTATATATTTGTTTGATGGATCACGATCTACGAAGTATTTATCTTTTGGGCTACGGCCTGTAAAGATACCTGTATCAACTGCTGTTGCACCTGTTTTTGTCTGAGCACACTCACCGTTATCAAGTTCATGCTGTATAAGTTCTTCATAACTTAAATTATGATAAACCTTACCAATATTCTGTAATCCTAATTCTTCTAACTCTTTTAAGTGCATATCCTACCTTTTGGGTACTTTATTTGTAATTGAAATTATACACTCTATAAACATAAAATAAATATAAATATTTGTCCTAAGTCAAGAAAAATTACTTTAAGGATTCTTAGCTACAATGTCACTCTTAATTTGCTCGCATAACTCAGTTGGTAGAGTGTTACCTCGACAAGGTAAAAGTCACTGGTTCGAGTCCAGTTGTGAGCACCATCATTACTACCAACCCCTTATTTTAGATATTTTCAACTACCTTTTACTTGTTAGAATTTTCATATACTATAGCTAGCAAAAATGTAAAGATTAGCTATCCTCATTAGTGCTAGGATTAAACATAAGCGAAATGGAATGTAGTAGTTCTGCTGCAAAGTTTATAACAAAAAAAAGATAATTGTGTGCTCTGAACGATTATTAAGGTATATCCTAAATCAAGTTCCGAATGACGCGTGTCCCGTCATTCCGTGTTTGACACGAAATATAGTTTATAGATTAATCAGAGCATTCAATTTTGTAAGCTAACATAAACACTCCCAAATAACGTTTTAAAAATTACACTTGATATTAGAATTGGCAATATTCTATAAACTAAAACACTGTTTTTTTATCATTTTCTCTAATATCTCAATCATCACTACCAAAAATATCACGAGTGTAAACTTTATCTTCTACATCGTTTAGGTCTTCATTTTGTCTATTTGCCACTAAAACATCTGAGACTGACTTAAACTCATCTAGGTTTTTTATAACTTTTGAGTTAAAAAATAGTTCTTCATCTATATTTGGTTCATAGATTACTACTTCTATACCTTTTGCTTTTAGTCGTTTCATTATGCCTTGTATAGCACTTGCTCTAAAGTTATCACTTCCTGATTTCATGACGAGCCTATATATTCCTACTATTTTAGTTGTTTTTATATTTTCACTCATAGTAAGGTTTAGCTTTTTCATTATAGATTTTGCTATAAAATCTTTTCTTGTTGTATTTGCATCTACTATTGCACTTATTAGGTTGCTTGGTACTTCACTATAGTTTGCTCTTAGTTGTTTTGTATCTTTTGGTAAACAGTATCCACCATATCCAAAGCTTGGGTTATTATAATGATTTCCTATGCGAGGATCCAAACCTACCCCTTCTATGATTTGTTTTGAGTTTAGATGGTGTACTTCTGCATAAGAGTCTAACTCATTGAAATATGCAACTCTCATAGCAAGATAAGTATTTGAAAAGAGCTTTATAGCTTCTGCTTCTGTTGAGTCTGTAAACAAAATATTTATATCTTTTTTTATAGCACCTTGGACTAAAAGATTTGCAAAAATTTTAGCACGCTCTGATTGTTCTCCTACTATGATTCTACTTGGGTAAAGATTATCGTACAGTGCTTTTCCTTCCCTTAAAAACTCAGGAGAAAAGATAATCTTTTCAGTACTAAACTTTTCTCTTAAACTTTTGGTATAACCTACTGGCACTGTAGATTTGATAACCATTATTGCATTTGGATTATAAATAAGCACATCTTTTACTACATCTTCTACAGACTTGGTGTTGAAGTAGTTTGTTTCTGGGTCATAGTCTGTAGGTGTAGAGATGATGATATACTCGGCATCCACGTACGCATCTGCCTTATCTAAAGTCGCTCTAAAATTCAAACTCTCTTTTTTGAGATACTCCTCTATCTCTTTATCTTCAATAGGAGAGATTTTGTTTTGGAGCATCTCTACTTTTTCAGGAATAATATCAAGTGCTACCACTTCATTTTTTTGCGCTAAGAGTATGCCGTTGCTTAAACCTACATATCCTGTTCCTGCTATTGCTATTTTCATAGTTTTAAATTCCTTTCTTTGTTTAATTGACTTCGCTGGATTTCTGTCTTAAATATTAGGGCCATTATTGGTTCGTCTTATTTAACTTTTATCAAAAAAAATTTAAAAATAAAGAGCTTAAAGTTGTTTCTCATAAGATTAATATTGCCACTAATTGAACCCTTTGATTAGTCTATAAACTAGATTCCGTGTCAAGCACGGAATGACGGGACACACAGCATCCTGAGCAAACAAACTGTACAAATAAACATCATCTTGAACTTGATTTGGGATTCAAATTAATAATTATTCGGAGCATTCAATTATTTATCTTCTTAGCCTTTAGCAGTAAAAATATATCATCTATGTATATGAATATTATTGAATAAAATCACTCTCAAGTGAAAGCAAAAACTCTTTTTTGTCTAATCCTCCGCTATAACCACCCAAACTGCCATCTGATGCTATGACTCTGTGACATGGAATCAAAATAGAGATAGGGTTTTTTCCATTGGCATTTGCAACTGCTCTTATGGCTTTTGGGTTTCCAAATATCTTTGCTTCTGTTTTATATGAAACTGTTGTGCCATAGGGTATGCTCAAAAGTGTTTTCCAAACCTCTTTTTGAAATGTTGTCCCACTTGGAGACAGAGGTATCGTAAACTCTTTTCTCTCTCCTCTAAAATACTCAAGAACCTCTTTTTCAAGCCTAAGTAAAAGGGGAGATGGAGCATTGATTGATTGATAAATTTTGCCCTCTTCTATAAAATCAAAAGAGATAATTGCATCTTCATCTGCTGTAGCAATCATATTGCCTAAGGGAGTTGTAATAACGCGGTTGTAGAGTTGATTTTGCATGGGAACTTACCTCTTTTGTTTTTGCAGCTTTTATCTGATGTTTATATTTCTTACTTTAATAATCTTCAAACTATATCTTTATGATTTTAACATTTTTAAAGTACATTATAATCTACTCTCTTGAAATTTCAGATAAGTCCGCTAAAGAGTATAATCAAATGCTCTGATTATTCTACAAACTAGATTCCGTGTCAAGCACGGAATGACGGACAAACATGGAATGACGTGGAACGGGGCACGCCCATCTTGAACAAACAAGCTGAACAAACAAACTGTCATCCTGAACTTGATTCAGTATCCAACTTGATAATTCTTCAGAGCACTCAATTCTTCAGAGCACTCAATTCTTCAGAGCACTCAATTCTTCAGAGCATTCGATTACTAAATAATTCCTCACCAAAAAAGATAATTTTCAAAGCCGATTTGTCATAAAAGCCACCATACTATCTTTAAATTACCTTTTTTCCATACTTTTCTTAACACTCTCTTTACTATTAACTCTCTATAATTTCGCATGACTAGAAAAATAACAACTTTTAAAACAAACCATACATTTACCTTTGACGCTATTGTTGGCTTACTGACAGCTCTTTTATTTAGTGCTTTTATCTACTTTGAACATTGGGGATTTAGTTCTAAACTCATCAACACTCTCTTTGGAGTGTTATCTATTGCACTTTTTTTATACATTTCTAAAAGGGCCATCTTAGTTGCTGGTTTTTTTATAGGGCTGCTTTGGTTTTACTGGATAGGTTATAGCTTCGAGTACACGGGAGTTGGCTATCTTACTCCTTTTGTAAGTCTTGGTTTTGGTATTATTTATTTACTATTTTTTGGAATTTTAGCACTTAGCAGGGAGGTCTATATAAGAGCTGTTTTACTTTTTGGGCTTAGTTTTTTTGAGCCACTCAATTGGAACTGGATGCAAATAGAGCTTATTTTTGTTGAGAGTTTCATCGGCATCTATAAATATCAACTCATCCTAGTTTTGCTTGCTCTTAGTTTGCCCAACTACATAAAAAAGCCATACAAATACGCACCTTTAGCCCTACTCATCTTGGCTCTAAACTTTAACGCTCATGAGTTAAAAGCTCCAGAACTAAACATTAAACTTGTACATACTGAGATATCACAAGATAGAAAATGGCAAAAAGAGAGCCTTTTTTCTACTATAGATATGATCTTTAAAGAGATTGAAGATGCTATAGACAAGGAGTATGATGTAGTTGTCTTTCCTGAGTCAGTATTTCCACTTTATTTGAACCGTAACCAACTTCTTATAGATAAGCTTTTAGAATATTCTAAACATATTAGTATAGTAGCAGGCACGCTTTACAAAGAGGAAGAACATAACTATAATGTTACATACTTGTTTGAAGATGGGCAATTTGAAGTGGCTAAAAAACTTGTTTTAGTTCCTTTTGGCGAATATATCCCGCTTCCAAAATTTGCACAAGACTATATAAATGAGATGTTTTTTGCGGGAGAGGCAGATTTTCAGACTGCAAAAGAGGCGACTGATTTTAACATTAAAGGTGTAAAGTTCAGAAATGCAATCTGCTATGAGGCGACATCTAGCAAGCTCTATGAAGGCGATGTCAAATATATGATAGCCATCAGCAACAATGCCTGGTTTGCACCATCCATAGAACCCACTATCCAAAACCTTTTGATGCGATACTATGCTAGAAAAAACAACACCATTATATACCACTCAGCAAACTACAAAGGCAGTGGAGTTATAAAATAGTAATAACATTTCGATATAATGTGAAAAATAATTTTGGGGCAAAAACATATGATAAATCTCAAAAACCCAGACCTATATAACAATCGTGAACTCTCATG
Organism: Sulfurimonas sp.; assembly: GCA_028684815.1. Lineage (GTDB taxonomy): Bacteria > Campylobacterota > Campylobacteria > Campylobacterales > Sulfurimonadaceae > Sulfurimonas. Next base: position 8,949 of record JAQUFE010000001.1, on the reverse strand, counting down.
GTTGCAGTTCAACACTAGAGTTTTAAAGCAGGCTCAAGATGAATCACTTCCACTTTTAGAGAGACTAAAATTTCTAGCCATCTATGGAACAAACTTAGATGAATTTTATATGATTAGAATTGCAGGATTAAAAAAACTCTTTGCAGCTGGCATCATTCTCTCAGGAGCTGATAGACTCACACCAATGCAACAACTTCTTGAGATAAGAAACTACTTGCATCAAGAGCAACAAGTAGTAGAACACTGCTTAAGCTCAATACTCAAAAAACTTGAAGCTGAGGGCATTTTTATCAAGTCTTATGAAGAGGTGACTCAAACTCAAAGAGGTAAGCTAAAAAAATATTTTTATGAAAATATTTACCCTGTAATCATCCCTATAGCTGTAGATGCAACGCACCCTTTTCCACACTTAAACAATCTTAGTTTTGGACTTATTGTAAAACTTGCAGATATGGATGATGAAACTGTTGAGAGGACTGGCATCATAAGAGTCCCTAGAGTCATAAGCCGATTTATAGAGCTTAATGATGGTATTTATGTACCCATAGAATCACTCGTTGTTCAGCACATTCAAGACCTTTTTCCAGGTTATAAACTTATAAAATATGCATCTTTTAGGATTACAAGAAATGCAGATATGGAGATAGAAGAGGAGGAAGCTGATGACTTTATGGAGATTTTAGAAGAGGGTTTAAAACTCCGTAGAAAAGGTGAAATGGTAAGGCTAGAAGTTGGTAGCGATTCAGATGAGGAGCTGTTGAATTTTTTTAATAGACATGCCAATGTTTATAAAGATGATATTTATAGATTTCATATATTTTTAAATCTCTCAAGTCTTTGGCAAATCGTCTCAAATAAAAATTTTGCACACCTTTTGCATCCGCCATTTAAACCAAAAACTCTACCCCCTTTTGACCACAATGAAAATATATTTACAGCACTTGAGAAGCAAGATGTTTTAATGTACCATCCATTTGTCAGTTTTGAGCCAGTTATAAAACTCATACAAAGTGCTGCAAAAGACCCTGATACAGTCTCTATAAAGATGACACTTTACCGCTCAGGAACAAATTCGCCAATAGTTCAGGCCCTGATGGCTGCATCTGAGAGTGGAAAACAGGTGACTGTTATGGTTGAGCTAAAAGCAAGATTTGATGAAGAGAACAATCTTATCTGGGCAAAGGCGCTTGAAAAAGCTGGAGCACATGTTATTTACGGCATCAAAGGCTTTAAAGTTCACGCAAAAGCAGCTCTTGTCACAAGGCGAAAAAATGGAAAATTAAAGCAGTATGCCCATATAGGGACAGGAAACTACAATCCAGCTACTGCAAAAATCTACACAGATATGAGCTATATGACCTCAAAAGATGTAATCACAAATGACTTAACAAAGTTTTTTCATTTTTTAACTGGTTTTAGTAAAAAAGGTAAACTTGACGAACTTTATATGTCTCCAGCTCAGGTTAAACCGAAGATTTTATCCCTTATAAACAATGAAGCTAGAAGAAAAAAAGATGGACAAATCATCGTAAAACTAAACTCTTTAGTTGATGATGATGTTATTTGTGCCCTCTACAGGGCATCACAAGCTGGAGTAAAGATAGACCTTATAGTGCGTGGCATCTGTTGCTTAAAGCCAGGCATCGAGGGAGTTAGTGATAATATTCGAGTTATCTCAATACTAGGCAAATACTTAGAACATCCTAGGGTTTTTTACTTTAAAAACGATGCTAGTCAGGTCTATATCTCTTCAGCTGATTGGATGCCTAGAAACTTAATGAGAAGGATAGAACTTTTAACTGCCATCAAAGATGAAGAGTCAAAGAGTCAAATCCTACAAATACTAAAACTTCAATGCTCTGATAACGCTTTGGCGCACGAACTTCAGAGTGATGGTTCATACAAAAGAGTCCTAAGAGCTTCAGAAGATGAGAAGATTATAAACAACCACAAGCTTTTAGAAGAGTTTGTAAACAAAATTTCAAAGGCAAGTAAAAAGGAGACTCAAAGAAGTGTCTCTCAAATCATGTCAAAACTATTTTCGGAAGATTCAAATGATTTATAAATTTAGAGAAAAAGAGCCAACTATTGGCAAAAATACTTGGATAGCTCCCTCAGCTGATGTTATTGGAGATGTGACCTTTGGAGAGGATTGCTCCATCTGGTTTGGAACCATCATTAGAGGAGATGTACATTTCATTAAAATCGGCGATAGAGTTAGCGTCCAAGATTTGAGTATGATTCATGTAACTCACTACAAAAAAGCAGATAAAAGTGATGGTCATCCAACTATTGTAGGTGATGATGTAACCATAGGTCACAGAGTTATGCTTCATGGGTGCACTATAGAGAGTGCTTGTCTTATAGGTATGGGAGCCACTATTTTAGATGGTGCTGTTATTGGCAAGGAGAGCATTGTGGGAGCTGACGCACTTGTGACAAAAAACAAAGTTTTTCCTCCTCGTTCACTCATTATGGGAAGTCCTGCAAAGTTTGTAAGAGAGCTTAGTGATGAAGAGGTAAAAGAGCTTTATGCATCTGCTACGAGATATGTAAGCTTTAAAAATGAGTACCAAAACTAAGTAGATGCCAGAATTTTTTATCTTTGCTGATATCATCGGTATCACTGCTTTTAGCATAAGTGGCTTTCTTGTAGCCATAAAAAACAGACTAGATATTCTAGGAATACTCATAGCATCTGCACTAACTGCCCTTGGAGGTGGAATCATTAGAGATGCAATTCTCTGTTCAACTCCTTTTGCTTTTAGCTCTTTATATCCAGCTATCACGTTATTTTTAAGTCTTTTTGTAGCTTTTGTTTTTAAACTATATACTAAACCATCACTAGAGCAAAAATGGATATTTGTAGTAAGCGACACTATAGGGCTGGTCGCTTTTAGTATAACAGGTGCCATCTTAGCCATAAATGCCGAATATAATTTCTTTGGGATTATGATTTTGAGCTTCATCACTGCAATGGGCGGAGGAGTGACAAGAGATGTTATGATAAACCAAGTACCAACAGTTCTAATAAGTGATTTTTACGGATCTATAGCCGTTATAGTTGCTCTGCTTTTAGCATTATTAGAAGCATTTAATTCACTAAATGCTCTAACTATCTCAAGCGTGGCAATATTTTCTGTAGTATTGAGGCTCATAGCCTTCAAGAGAGGCTGGCAACTACCTAAGTTTAACGCTTGAAGTCTTTTTTTGTAACTTCAAGTGCTTCATTAAAACGCATAATCTCTCCGCCATTTTTCGCTTGAAACTCTTTAGCCATAGCTTCACCCTTAAAAGCATACTTACTAACTCTAGTCATGGTTCCCCTTACTTTACTCCCAACTACATAAAAAGCATCTCCAACAGGGATGAGTTTTAGGGAGTCAACATCAACAACCTTAGGATTTTTAAGAGTCACTCCCTCTCCTAGATGCTCTTCTAGGCAGTGGATTGAGCAGTATTGATAGTGATGTTTTTCGTCTTGTGCAGCATGGCTAGTTTTATAATACTTTACCAAATTCATCCCGCATCTTACACAAAACTCTTTATCCTTGCCCTTTTGAGTTAGTGTCGCTTCTGTTGGTGAGACCGTTTGGAACATGGTTGATTTTACATGTGGCTCTTTATCTGTAGCACATCCACCAAAGAGTAGAACTAGCACTAAAGTCGCATATATCTTTTTCATGTTTTTATCCTTGTGTTTTTAATATTGATGTATATTAGCGACTAAGAATTAAAAAAGTGTTAAAGTGACAATATTATGACAAAATCTATGATTATTAAGCAAAAAATAAAAAAATATCTAAAAGAGATAGTTCTTTTTATAGTTATTATGACTGTGGCTGCAAATGTTATTAGTTTTTATAAAAGTATGGACTTAAATAAACAAAAGTTACAAGAGATGAGTGTTACTCTCTTAGATAAAACAAGTTATAGACATCCAAAAGATAAACCTATCTTAATCCATTTTTGGGCCACTTGGTGCCCTACTTGTAAAATAGAAGCATCAAATATACAGAGCATCTCAGAGGAGTATGAAGTGCTCAGTATCGCTGTAAACTCTGGTGAGGATAAAAAGATAAAAGAGTATATGAGTAAAAATAGTTTTGATTTTAAAGTCTATAATGATGAGAGTGGTTTTTTTGCAAAAGAGTTTAAGGTTGCAGCTTATCCAACTACATTTATATATGACAAAGATAAAAATCTAATCTTTAGTGAGGTTGGTTTTACGAGTACTTTAGGTTTATATTTTAGAATGTGGATAGCAGATAAGTTTTAATAATTGAATGCTCTGAACAATTATAAAGTTGGATCCTGAATCAAGTTCAGGATGACACGTATCCCGTCATTCCGTGCTTGACACGTATCCCGTCATTCCGTGCTTGACACGGAATCTAGTTTATAGATTAATCAGAAGGTTCAATTAAATAAAGAAATTGTGAAACAACTCGGAAGTGAGGCTTCAGCCTCGCCTATTTTGCGTGATTTGTCGTGGAGAACGCTATGGGTTAGCGTTCCTAAAAGTTCCACTTCTGGGAGAAATTTATAGTTATTTCATACCATTAAAGAGCTTCTTTAGCTCTTTAAGTTTATCTCATACGCTTCATCTGTAAGTGGTACCCACGGACGTTTGATATGTCTAGGACGGCGTATCTTATCGTTTACATCTAGTCCACGAGTAAGTTCATCTCTCCATCCTTGATAGATTTTAAAGTTGTTTTCATAATTTACATGAATATCACCTATCTTATCTCCACTTTGAGCAGGCTCTAAGATAACCTTTTGATGCCAACAGTGCATTCCAGAAATTGGGTCTGGATGAGCTGCAGCTACAGCATTTTGCCATGAACCACTTAGTCCATCCCACCAGATATTTCCACTATCACGGTTGTAGTCTGCAAATCTAGCAGCATGAAAAGGTTTGATTCCCTCTACATACTTTAGCTTTCCTACCTTGCCATCCATTTGAAGTTCAGCAGTTGGAACACCAAAACTATTTAATCCACCAGTTCCATCATAATCTTCAATCTTGATTTGACCAGCTTCTTTACCTGCATTCTCAGGAGAGTGTGCCATAAAAGCTGGGTCATTCATATCTCTTTTTATTGGTTGTGAGTTTACTTTACCAGCACTAACACCGTTTGGAATTGAGACTGAGTTTACAAGTTTCCATCTACCACCATGGTGTGAACAAGCAAGAGTTCCAGGAAGAACACCCTCTGTAGGAACTGCCATAGCTACGAAGTAACCAGACTCTAGTCCTGTAACACTATCTGTAATTCTTACACGGATAGCATCTCCACGCTTAAAGCCCTGACGAGCTGCATCTGGCGTTGAAATCCAGATAGGGTCATGGTTTTGAGAAATCTCCATAAGATGCTTCGAGTTAGCTGAGCGTGTATGAATGTTGTATGGGAGTCTAAATATAGTATTTAGCGCATACGAGTTCTCTTCAGTCATATACATGTGATTTACATGTGATACGATATGAACCATCTCTTTTTTCTCTTCTTCACTTCTTGGATAAAAAGGTATAGCATACTCTGGCCACTTCCAGTCTTCTGCAAGCCACTCACAGAAAAAGTCAAGTTTTTTATCCATCGTAGCAAAACCTTCCATCTTCTTACCATCGATCTCAATACCAATAGATTGCTGCTTACCATTGTTATCAGCAGTCATAACACCTGTTCTTTTATCTATAGTTACATCTTTTTTGTCATACTTATGACCATGAGAGATATAGTTCGCTCCATCATCTACTACTTCTCTCTCTTGAGGCGAATAGATATGATTTTCTTCCATCCAAACACCATGATCTCTCATATATTCATAGATTGGGAACTCTGCATTTTTGTATCTTGCATCTGACGTAGCAGTAGATTTAAGATTTGGTAAGTTATCACCAAATGCCGCGTCATACCACTCAGCAATAGTTACAGGAGTACCAGGTGTTTTTTTAGACTCCCACATAGATCTAATAGACTTTGTCTTAGCATCGTCTAAGAAGATATCACCTTTTGGATCTATATAGTTTACACATAGATCAAACCAAAATTCATTCTCTTCCCAAACTTCACCAAGACCTGCTTTTATATGAGCTTCTAGTGTAGCACGATTTGGGTTTTTAGGTTTCCATCCCATTTTCTCTAGTGCTACGCGCATAACTGGTTGACGAAATGAAGTCCAGCGAGCTGGCATCGTAGCCTCAGAGTGTTGGTCATGTCTCTCGCCAGCTAATCCTACAGGCAGGATATAATCAACATACCAGTTAGTCTCAGACCATACAGGCGAGAGATTAAATGTTAACTCCATCTTCTTTTCATCTTTGATAGTCTCTATCCATCTAAAACCATCTGGATTTATCCAAACAGGATTATACATACGAGGAATCCAAACAGAGAGTTTTTGAGGAACATTAAGACCTCTATCTATCCACTTTTGTTGCCACTGGGTATCTGAGAGAAGGTGCGGTAGTAAAAATGATAGCTCATAAGTAGACAGAGGCCACTCTGGCGGCCAAGTTAGTTCATTATAAGCATTTACTTTTGGAATATCTACGCCACCTTTTCCTTGACCAACAGTAGAACTTCCACCTTTTCCACCGACAGAAATAACATGCCAGTGATGGAAGAAAGTACCACCCTCAGGGCCAATTGCGCCACGAAGTGCGAGTGAGAAGTAGCCAGTTCTTCCAGCAGTCCATCCACCTCTGTTTCCAGAAGATGAAGCTCTCCAATAGTATGAAGATACAGAAGTTCCAGCCCAGATAAACATATCGTATAGTTCTTCAAGTTTATGAGCAGGTACATGAGTCTCTTTAGAAGCATACTCAAGTGTAAATGGAGCATAAGTCTCTTTTAAAACTTCTAGAAAATCTTCAAATTGATCTCCTGTTGGAACTTTAGAGATATAGCCTTTAGTGACCATATAGTCTAAATATTTTTTATTATCTAAAAATACTTCCCAGTTAATCCACTTTCTAACAAACTCTTTATCAACTTTTCCTTCACTTAAAACTCTTTGAGCTAAGTATAGATATATAGCTGGCTCAGTTCCAGGCCATGCTGAAATCCACAAATCTGCCATACCAGCAGAGTTAGACATACGAGGATCCATAACTACAAGCTTAGCGCCCTTTGATCTTGCATCTGCAATAAAAGAGGCTGATTGTTGGAAGTAGTGACCAGCATCTGCTGCGTGAGATGAGTTTAAAAAGATAAGTTTCGCATTTGCCCAGTCTGGAGATGGTCTATCATCATTTGCAAACTGTATGATTCCTGTACGAGCATTTGCTGAACAGATATTAGTATGTGAATTAAACGAATCACAACCTAGTGTATGCCAAACTTTACCAGTAAAACCATTTTCATTTGGACGGCCAACATGAAACATTACAGTTTTTTTAGATAACTCATCACCAACTCTAAGAGTATCGCCCATCTTCTTACCGATGGCAGTCATTGCTTCATCCCAAGTTGTACGAACCCATTTACCTTCACCACGAGCAGAACCAGGAGCGCGCTTAAGTGGGAATGCTATACGGTCTGGATCGTACATTTGTGATTGTACAGCGTAACCTTTTGCACAGTTTCTTCCACGAGATGCAGCGTGAAGAGGATTACCCATATACTTCTTAACTGTAAAAGTCTTCTTATCAATCCATGCAGTCAAACCACAAGAAGCCTCACAGTTTGAACATGCCGTCGGGATTATCATATAGTCGTTTACTTCTATACCTTCTGGATTTTCTGGACTTCTTACACCATGACGGTCAATCCCGCCTCTTTTCCAGTCATTCCCATCAAGCTCTTTAAAGTCGCCCCACTCCTCCATCGGAGGGTAGAATGATAATGAATCTGGAGTATTTGTAAACTTGCTTTGTGAGACAGACTCAGCTTGTGCATCTGTTGTAAACACACCCTTAGCAATAACAGCGCCAGCAACAGTGAATGCGGCGCCTTTTAAAAATGTTCTTCTACTTTGTAAATACATCTAATTCTCCCTAACTCATTGGTAATAATTGTGGAATTGTTAGCCAAACATGCTTAACTAACCACAGACCTACAAGCGCCAATAACGCTGCAAGTTTTAAAAGATTCTCGCTCTTTGAAGCTCTACTTAAAACGATAAGAAGCATCGGTAAGAGATATGTTATCCATTGACCTAACCAAAACATCACTGTATATGGTCCATCACCTTTAATGTACTCTAAAATAAAAGCTACTTCTTCAGCCTTCATAGGACCAAAGATATACTCTGACATATATAGAATAAAAGACATTAAAGCACTTAGTCCTAAGACTACACCTAGAGTCTTCTTAGCTTCATAGTTTAGTTTATTGCCACCTAGTAAGATCATAAATGCAGAACCAGCTAGAAGTGCTGCAAACATCATTTGAGCCGATTCTGTTGGCATCTGCCAGAGTTCACGAGCTGTACACTGTGACATAAGCGCTGCTGTATAGAGTGTAACTGGGATTGCTAAAATCACTACCCAAGTTAGTATCTTGTCAAAGAGTGCATCATCTTTTTTGATAAAGCTTACAAAGGCAAGAAGGAATAGTAAACCTACAAATATCGTAGCCATCCAAGCACCGATAGTAATTGCTGAAGATAGATGAGGATAGAAGAAAATATGCCACATTCTAAATGGTTGATGCAAGTCCGCTAGAGTAAAAAGTAAAAAGATATGAATAAAGATAAGAGCTACTACGGTTGTAGGAAATCTTAAGCCTTTTACCTGATCTGGATGTGTTCTAATAAGTAAAAATAACATAAAGATTACACCAGTACCAATACTCTTCGCCCACATATTAACTGTTACTAGCCAAGGCCAAACAATTCCAGGAAGTGCCGCATCCAAAGTAACTACAGCATTTGTTGCTGCTAAAATTTCATGTGCCGCCATTAGTGTGCTCCTCCTACTGGAAGTGTAGTTATATTGTTAAA
>JAQUFE010000017.1 GCA_028684815.1 Sulfurimonas sp. | reverse complement strand
ATCAAAAGTGACGAGTATTAAAAAAGCATTCGGACACTTTATGCTAAAATACTGTTACAGAAAATATCTCTTTTTAAACTGTCCGAACTCAAACGACATGGGTGTCCGGATACTCCGTTATATGCATGTAAGAGAGTATCAAGAAGTTTTTTTAATATACCTTAGATGCTCTAAAGAAATATCATAGCCATTTATCTAACTTGTCTAAAAGCTCCAGCCCTTTCTCAACATCACATTTAGCAACTTTTAGTTCAAACCTACTCTTTGCATCAATATGTAAATTAAACTTTACATTTAAAACAATATAGACTATAATGATAAACGATATTATCATTATAGGTGCGAAATGAATACTATAGATGTAAAAATACACAACCAAAAAGTGGGTGAGCTTTTTTTTGAAAAAGAGTTAAATAGTTTTGGGTTTAACTATACAAAAGATTATCAACCTATCTCTTTGATTATGCCCTATAAAAGCTCGTCCTACATTTGGAAAAACAAGCTGCATCCTATATTTGATATGAATATGCCTGAGGGTTATCTGTTTGAGATTTTAAAAGAATATATCTCTAAAGAGCATGGATATTTGGATGATTTTTTAGTTTTTTCATATCTTTGCTCAAATATACAAAGTAGGCTAACTTATGATAGCAGACTTAGTAAGGATAAGTTTCTCTCATTTGATATGGATGAGATTTTAAATAATGACACCGAAGATACATTCTCAAGCCTTGTATCAACTTACTTAAGCAAAAATGCCATAAGTGGGGTTCAACCAAAATCTTTAGCACTTCTTGAAGATAAAGAGAGTTTTACTACTAAAGAATACATCGTAAAGACATGGGGTGATGAGTATAAAGAACTAGCTTTAAATGAGTACTTTTGTCTAAAAGTTTTAGAAATGGCAGGTGTGAAAATCCCAAATATCAAACTATCAAAAAACAACAAGTTTTTAGTGGTAGAGAGATTTAATTATGATGAAGTTAGTGATCGATTTCTTGGATTTGAAGAGATACTAACCCTTCAAGGTAAAAACAAAGATGAAAAATATAGTGGTAGTTATGAGCAAGTAGCAAAGATTGTCTATAGTGTATCAACAAATAAACTAGCTGATATGCAAACACTTTTTAAAATCATAGTGATGAACTATCTGCTTAAAAATGGGGATGCGCATCTAAAAAACTTTGGAATGCTTTATGATGAAAACATAGAAAATATTTGGCTCTCTCCAGCATATGATGTGGTAAATACAGTTGTATATATCTACAAAGATAGACCAGCTCTAACTATGTTTGGCAAAAAAGTTTGGTTTGGTAAAGAGGAGTTAGTAAAGTTTGGCATTCAATCCTGCTACTTATCAAATAAAGAAGCAAATATACTATATGGTGAATGTTCCAACGCTTTAGATTTAGCTATAGATGAGCTTGAACTCTACATAAAAACAAATGCTGAGTTTAAAGAGATAGGGCGTAAGATGCTTGATAGTTGGAGACTCTCAAAAGATCAAAAAACATATAAGGAGATTCCAGTTGAAATTACACGAAATTGGTCAAAGAGTTAAAACTTTACGAAAAGAAAAAGCTATGACTCAGGTACAACTAGCAAAACTATGCGGTATTAGCCGAGTAACACTTGGTAAGATAGAAAGAGGTGAGCTTGGAAGTGCATCTGTAAAAACACTCGATATTATCCTTGCTAGTTTGGGGTATGAGATAGATATAAATTTAACTACTGGGTATGGACTTCCTAGTTTATGATTTTTAGCTCATAATGTAGTTAAAACTTTGCAATCAGCTCCTAGACAAAAGCTGATACATCATGATAGATGCTGCGACACCTACATTAAAACTCTTTACACCCTCAGCCATCTCTATGCTTAGAACCTCATCGCATAAACTTAGGATTTCTTCTGATATTCCCAGACCTTCATGCCCCATCAAAAGAGCCCATTTTCGAGTACTTTTCACTTGTAAAAGAGGAGTTGCATCTGGTGTAACTTCTGCTGCATAGACTCTATATCCATTTTTTTTAAGTCTCTCTATAGTCTCAGATATATCTTCATAGATATGAATTTTAAGCTTGCTTGCATATCCCATAGAAACTCTTAAAGCTCTTCTTCCATAAGGATGCGGCGCTTGGCGAGGTAAGAGATAGGAGTCCACTCCAAGAGCAGCCGCACTTCTTGCGATGGAGCCGACATTCTCTGAAGATGATATAGCGTCTAGCATTAAGATGTTCTCTCCTAATTCTTCTAGCGGAGTCTCATCTGGGCGAATCCCATGTAACATGCAGTTATGATGAATCTTATGACCTACAATGCTCTTCATCTCCTCTTTAGTTGTAAGAAAAAGATTTCCTATTTTTTTTGACTCTAAAAGATGAGAGAACTCATCGTAGTACTCTTTTGTTGCTAAGATACTCTTTATTTCTATATCACAAGAGAGAAGCATATTTACAACCTTTGGGCTATCGGCTATAAAGCTCTTATCCGCACTAAAAGCATTATCTCTTAGATGATGATAGATTGCTAGTTCTGGAGTGTTTATATTGTTTATTATTTTATATTTCATCTGCGGTATAATAGCACAAACAGAGGAGCTTCACATGAAATACTCGACATTTTTTCGCATCTGGCACTGGCTAAACGCTTTAGTTATCCTAGGACTTATCGGCACTGTACTTTTAAGAAAAACTTTTTTAAGTTGGAGGACAAACTCTGAGCTTATCGCGCTAGAACTCTCAAAGATTGACATTAGCATAACAAGTGAGCAAGCAAAAGTCATAGCAAAAGCCATCAGAGCTGGCATGTGGGAGTGGCACATTATCTTAGGCTACGCTCTAGTTGCCCTAGTTATCTTTAGAATCTATCTCTACTTCAAAGACACTTCAAAAAAAGAGAGTTTTACTTCACTAAATATACATAAAAAAATAGTCCGCATCTCTTACTACATCGTATATGCAACTATTCTTTTTATGAGTGTAAGTGGGCTTACTATCTACTTTTATGAGACTCTAGGACTTACAAAGGAGCTAGCTCATAGCATAAAAGATATCCATGAGCTAGTATATAATGTCCTTTTATACTTTGTACCACTTCACATCATTGGTGTTTTTATAGCTGAAAACAGAGATGAAAAAGGGATAGTATCTACTATGATAAATGGTAAAAAAAATTAAAAGAAGAGAGTGTAAACTTTATGCGAGAGGAGAATTTCTCGCATAAAGAACTAGAAGAAGAATGAAATTTTTGTCTCTAAAAATTTACGCGCCGAATAAATCAGTCATCATACCTTGATACCAATTGTGTGTACCTTTACCAAGCGCTGCTGAGCGTTTGTTGTTTGCTTTTTTATCGCCTACTATCTTTTTGATAGGATCTCCCTCTGGATCTTTTGCATCTACAAGAGAAAAAGTCGCTGAGATAGAGATTGCCTCTGTATCATTAACCATCGAGTAGCATGTATTTACAGGTAGAGTTACATTTGTTATCTCTTTGGTACCTTTGATTCTGCTTGCTATCTGATCTGCAACAATATACCCTTGACCATTAGCGATAGAGCCTGATTTAGGATACGGATATCCACCCACAGAGTCACCAATCACGAAAACTCTATCGTCTGCTTTAGTTTGAAATGTAGGCGCTTTCATACTGCCCCATCCAGCTTTACCCATAGATACACCTGCTTTTTTGATCAGCTCTGATGCACCATTTACAGGGATAAGATTTGCCGCATCAAACTTAACAATTTTCATCGTTGTTTTTAAGTCTGCATCTGTCACAGCCACTTTAAGCTCTTTTTTGTCAAGATCTACACCTTTGACTGAAGAGTTTGGATGGAACTCTACAATGTCCGCATATAGCTCTTTATATGCAGCCATAAACCCTGGCCCTTTTGGCTTTGGACTATCTTTTGGATCTAAGATAATCACTTTGCCATCTATATCGTTCTTTCTAAAGTAGTTCGCAATTAGCGCCGCTCTTTCATAAGGTGCTGGCGGGCATCTATAGGCACCATCAGGTATAGAGATAATAAAATTACCTCCCTCAAAGTCTTCTAAAATCTTCTTGAGTGCGGCATGTTCACTTCCTTGCATTAAAGCCGGTGGGCACTCTTGGCGGCATCTCTCAGCCATCTGTGCATCATCACCAAACCAGCCAGAGTAATCATAACGAATCCCAGGAGAGAGTATAAGATAGTCATAATCTATGGTGCCACAAGTCGTTGCAACTGTTCTTGATTTACGGTCAATATCTGTTACAGTTGTTTGGAGCATCTTATATCCATACTCTTTTGCTGCAGTAAAAAAATCACGAGTTAAAAAGTCAAGAGGAATCTCTCCTACGAGCCACTCATTTGAGATTGGACATGAAGTAAATAGTGCTCTTTTTTCAAGAACTACAACTTCTGCATCTGGTGCTTGTTTTTTAACATTTCGTGCAGCTGTTAATCCACCCCATCCACCACCAACTATAACAACTCTTTTGCCTGTTGATTTTGGCATCAATTTTTTTACTGCCGCCTCTGATTTTATCTCAGGTGTCACACTAGCTGAAGCTGCAACTCCGCATCCCGTCACAGCAAAAGCTGCAACACTAAGACCTGAAGCCTTGAGTAAATTTCTTCTTGATATATCCATGTCTATCTCCTTTGTTTGTTTTAGATTTTTTAAAATGCTACATTCGCAACAAGACGAGTATGCGCTTGATTGTATTTTCGTGTATCATTTTTACGCTCTACATGAAAGAGTCTTACCCACATCTTTTTGTACGATGGAACTTGGTAAAAAAGGTGAAAATCATGCTCATCAGAGTTTTCAGTGTGTGTTCCAGACATCCCTGTCCATGCATTATTTACAAAGTAGTTTGTTGCTTCTACATCACTTTTATATGAACCATAGTTATAGATAAACTGCAATCCTTCAAGACCAAGATTTTTAAAGTCATAGTTAAAGCCTAGCTTGTAAGCATCTGTATCTGCACGGTTTTCATTACGCGAGAAGATTGTACTTGTGTATCCAAAGTTTCCACCCCAAGGATCAATCACATGCCCTTTTGTATTTTTACTATATGCCGCTATAAAAACAAAATCTTTTATTTTTGCTTTTGCTTGAAGAGCAAAATAAAGAGCATCTATACCACCATCACTTTCACTTAACCTTGTTTTATATAATGGGTCTTGCTGTGATGGGGTATGTGAGATGCCAACAACAGTTTGCTCTGCCTTAAATGCTGCTCCTGCCCCAGAATCTGTAAAGTTTCCGACATCTTTTTGATGCAATACTTGAGCACTAAACATAAGATTAGCAGCTGAGAGCTTCATCTTATAATCAATATCTGCATAGATTGTATTAAACATATCTTTTGCATAGTAGTCCCATACACGCGCAGCTATTGGACCTTCTTGTCCATACTCTACACCAAGTGCTATAAGCCCATTATCGTTATCGTTCTTGTTATTAATACCTGGTTGGCTCATAGCCGTATCACCACCAATAGGACCAAATGCAGCCTCACCCATTGACATAAACTTTTGTTTTCCAAATGTTGGTCTATAGTGTCCAAAACCTGCACCAGCTGTAATACCATAAACAGTATCACCCAAAAGTTGAGCCTCAGTGGTAGCGCGCGTACCAAACATTATATCTGTGATATATGCAGCTTGGATCTTCATATTTTCGATCTCTCCTACAGTTGCTACTATCCCTTGATAAAGATTTGGAATAAGCGTTACTTCACTCTTTGTCATTGGACTTTGGAACTCTTGTCTTCCAAACTTCACATTTGATTTTGAATAAGCATACTGCACAAAAGCCTCACCAATAGTTGCATAGTTCTCGAATCTTCCATCAGCTCCAAGTTCTTTATTTCCTAAAAGCCCACCTGCAACTTGGTTATAACCATCATGGCTCAATCTGTCCCAATCTGTAAGACTTGTATCATGTGTTGCATAAACTGCCGTACCAAAGCTAAGCCCAACAAGTGAGTCTGTTTGGTATTTGAGTTTACCTCCCACCACACTTCCTGTAATAGCAATATTTCTTGATGTTGATTCATTGATATGGTGTAAGCGAACATAACCCTCACTTTTTCCATTTTTAAACATATCAACTAAATTTTCAGCCCCCATAGCTTGTGTTGCAATAAGTGCACTAAGCGATAAAACGATCCCTTTTCTCATCTCTTTTCTCCTTAAGATTTTTGATATCAGTGGAATTTTACTTGTCTTAGATGAAAAAATCATTAAAATGTGATGATTTTGTGTTATAAAAGAATCTCCATAGATATAATAAACTATAATAGTTGGCATGAGAATACTTATAATAGAAGATGATAATAAAATGAGAGCTATGCTAAGCGATGCTCTCGCACCCTTTTACACAGTTGATGCGTTAGGCTCGCTTGAAGAGAGCTATGTTTATATAGAGAGCTTCGTTTATGAAGCACTTTTGCTAGATAGAAATCTCTCTGGAGTCGATGAGGGCATGGAGATTATTCCAAAGCTCAAAAAACTACAGCCCTCTTGTGCCGTAATGATTGCAAGTGCTTATGGAGGAGTGGAGGAGCGCATTGCTGGTTTGAGTGCTGGGGCAGATGACTATCTTGAAAAGCCTTATGACCTAAGAGAACTTAAGATGCGAATAGATGCTCTAGTTTATCGCCATGCTCCTGATATTATTGAGATAGATGGGCTTTATATAGATATCAAACTTGAACAACTTCGCTATGAGCAGCAACTATTGCACCTCTCCAAAAAAGAGCACGACCTTCTCTTTTTTCTAGCAGCTCATCCTGATAAGATCTTAACGCGTGATGATATCGCAAATGCAATTTATAACGATCCCACCTCTATGAGCTCTAACACTATTGATGTCATCATCAGCAATATCCGTAAAAAACTTCCCATAAACCCCATAGAAACACTTAAAGGAAGGGGCTATGCTCTTAAAAACATTTAAAGGAAAAATCCTTGCCGTATCTTTAGGAATGACCATCGTCTCTGTTCTTATTTTTGGCTATGGACTCTCTGGCATCTACCATCAACATATGCACAAATGCTTAAACCGAAGTCTCTCTTTTTTGACAAATATGTTCTCTATTGAGTTCGATACAAAAGAGTACTCAAAGACAATGCAAACACAGATGTATCAGCATCCACAACTTTTCAATGTGCTTCAAGGAGGATTGATTCATGATATCAAGATAGAGTTTCTTCTGGACAAACCTCTAACAAATAAAGAGCGGATATATCAATTTAAAAAATTATCTAATGGAGGCTACTTTGCTGTAAGTTCTTCAACTGCAAAAATCAATGAAGAACTTATCAATATGATTAGTGATCGCTGGGTTTTCTTTATCCTTGGCTTTGTTTTTACATCTCTTCTTATCTACTTTCTTGTGCGACTTTTATTTATCCCTTTTAATAAGCTAGTAAAGCACTGTCTCACTTGTGAAGACCCTGATGAAAAGCCAGAAAAAGTAACTGGTGGTTCGGAAATAATCACACTCCGTGATGCTATTGCATCACTTCAAAAACGAATCAGTAGTTTGCAAAAAGCACAATATCAATCTATGAAGGCACTTACTCATGAACTTAAAACTCCTCTTGCCCAACTCTGTTTGCGTATAGATTTGGCAAACCAAAAAGGGGGATGGAGTGAAGAGTCGAGCCAAGAAGCAAAAAAAGAGATAGATGAGATCTCAAACAAGATTAGTAAAATTTTGCACTCACGCAAAGTTAGCCAAAAGGTAGAAAAAATCCACCTAAAAAAATCTGTCTTGCATATTATAGAAGAGCTTCAACCTTTATGGGAGCATAGAGAGCTCACATTTGATATAGATATGCCGCAAGAAGCGACTTTAAGTCTCCCCACAGAAGCCTACAAAAGAGTGCTACGGATTCTTATTGAAAACACTATTAACCACAGCCTAAAAGCAGCAACGATTCACATCCATTACAGACAAACTATTCTTAGCATCACAAACCCAATATCAAGAGATAAAAATAAAATCATTTACTCTACTGGAAAGGGTCTAGAGATTGCAAAAACTCTTTGTAATTACTATAAATGGGAGCTTGATATCCATAGTACCGATTCAAAATATCAAACCATGTTACGACTATAATGCCATTGAGATATATTTGAGGACAACTCTCAACTTTAGAGCCATTAACGAAGAAGTAATTTCACAAAATATCAATTTATGTTATACTTCTTCTACTAAAAAACAGGCGGTGTTTAGCAAAACAAAGTATTTGCAAATAAGCTAGCTAGGATTTTAATTTTTTTGTAAAATCCTAGCTTTTTATCACTAAGGAGGATTATAATGAAAAATATACTAAAATCGATGTTATTGGTCTCTTTCTTGTCACTCACAACTCTCAGTTATGCGCAAGCTGCAGATATGAAAAGCGGTGATGACTACATGCCAAGCTTGATCACAAAGACACCTCTTGAGGGGCGGATGCTAGCTATTAAAATGGTTAGAAAAACCGTAGGAGCTATTCAAGGAGATTCAAAAATCAAGCATGCAGTTAGAAAAAAGTACCAAGATGACCCTAAACTCTTAATGTACGCAGTAGAACTTGTAGCCATAGAGTTTCAAACCATCGCTATCGCAAATAACTACTGGAGATAACGATAGTAGCCAAAGAACTATAGAGTAGTCTCTTTGGCATCTTCTATTGCTTACCTTTTTTTAAAGCATCATGCCAACAGAAAAATCAGTTACATTGTAAATTTTTACTAGACTCTCTTATCCACTCTAAACCATCCAGCTATTGAGTATCTTTTTTTTATAGCTGGCAAAACTTCATGTGGAAATCTCTCACTTAAAAACACCACCAGAGTGTCTGCCCTTGGTTCTACCTTTTTTAGAAAACTTCCATCTTCATTATAGATAACTAACTCTCCGCCATCTCCCTCTTGCCACTCTCTGTTTAGATAGTAAACAGTTGTAACAACACGGTTTTTAGAGTTTTTAAACGCATCTAAGTGTGTCTCATAAAAATCGCCTTTTCTATAGATAGAGTAATGGCTTTCATAATATGTAAGCACCATAAAAAGAGTTCTATTTAGGTACTCTTTAAACCCATCTGTAAAGGCTAAAAATTCACTTCTAACTGAGCCGTCATCATCTAACCAGTGGATTCTATCTCGTCTTCTGCTTGTATCTATTTTCTTTGCATCTGAAATCCCAGCGGGCTTAAAATTGTTTTCAATTATTGCATCTTTTAGAAGTCGTTGTGAGAGGTTTTTGCTTATGGCATCTTCTATCACAATATATCCAACATCGACTAGGGCATCTGTTATTTTTGAGTATATTGTTTGGTGCATTTGCGTACCTAATATTGATATCGCATTGTAGTGGTTTTTTTGGATTTTTTACTATAGATTTGTATGGTTTTGCGGGGTTAGTCTTTGCATCTAGCTAGATAAGCACTTTGCTTATCAGTTTAAAATATAGGGAAGCGAGATTTTAACCTCGCTCAAGCATATATAGTGAAGTACCCTTGGCTCTATTTTGAGCTTCCGTGAACATTTTTCTATGAAAAATATTCCATACGCTCAAAGCCAAGGGCATTAAATTGGTAAAACTCTAATGTTTTTAGAAAGTTTCTCTTTTAGAGTTGATTCTATCGCATATAGTGTACCAGTTGCTGATGAAGCACAGCCGTTACAAGCACCTAGATAACGGATATAGATATCTATATATTCATCACTTTTTTTGATGTCTATTACTTCCATATCTCCACCATCCATGATAAGGAATTGGCGAACGCTCTCATCTATCACAGCATCAACTGCTTTTATCTGCTGAACAAGTGTCATGTTAGCAAAGTCTCCAGTTGCACCAGCATCAGCTGCTGCTTTCATTTTTTCCTCATCCATCTCTTTCCTTGTATCTCTTAAAATATCTACCAAGTACCACTCTCTCTCTTCGTGCCCACCTGGTCTAATACAGCTCTTACAAAAACCACCAGCTTTCGTGTAGTCTGTTATTTGCTCAATAGTTGTTAAATCATTTAAACGGATAACTTCTCTTAGAGTGCTTAGACTAACTCTTGCACACTCACAAACGATAATCTCTTCTTCAAAACTCTCAGCATCTACACCTTTGTAAAGTCCTGCTGCTTTTTTTATAACATCGTAAGCCATAACTGAGCAGTGCATCTTTTGAGGTGGAACGGCTGGAGTATCTGGATCATCACGAAGTGCAAACTCAACATCTATATTTGTAATTTTTACGGCTTGGTCTACCGTTTTACCAATACAAAGCTCAGTCATAATATCAGAAGATGCAATAGCAGTTCCGCAACCAAAACTCTTAAACTTTGAATTTACAATCATATCATTTGATGGGTCAATCTCCCAATACAAACGAACAGCATCCCCACAGCTCTCTGCACCAAAGTCTGCAACGATAAGTTGATTACCACGAGACTCTGCTTCTGCTTCGCTAATCTCCCCTTGATGTTGAGGGTTGTTCATCAGTGTTGTTACTTTATTTGAATACGCGTCCCATAGGGACTCGCCTAACATATCTGCTTTTGCCATAACTTTATTTCCTTAATTTTATTTTATCACGATATCGGGCGTCATCATCAACTCACTCACGGATGGTGTAGTTCACAATCCTTTGCTTCTCCGCCTTTTGTTGGTTGTTGAGTTGCGTATGAACTTGAGATACTTCTAAGTCTCTTTACTGCATTTTGAAAGTGACTTATTGCGTAGTCTATCTCTGCATCTGTTGTAAAACGACTAAGACTCAACCGGATTCCTGTGTGAGCTAGTTCATTGTCAGCCCCAATTGCGAGCATAACTGTGTTTGCCTCTAGCTCTTCACTAGCACATGCTGAACCTGTAGAAGCACCGATTTCACCCTTGTTTAGATCCCAAAGCATACTCTCGCCCTCAACACCTTTGACTGAGACAAGTATTGTATTTGGTGTACGATTCTCTCTGTTTCCGACAATCATCGTATCGCTTATTTGCATGATGGCATCTTCTAGGCGATCTCTCTTTTTTCTAATTTTAGCAGCTGTCTCTTCTATGTTTGTAGTAGCAAGTTCTATCGCTTTTCCCATCCCTACAATATATGGAACATTTAGCGTCCCAGAGCGACGCCCACCCATATGCTCTCCACCATGTAGTAATGGGGTGAGTTTTTGAGAGTTTCTAATATATAGTGCGCCTATTCCTTTTGGACCATGAAATTTATGCGCACTCATAGATACAAAGTCAACATGAAGAGATTGTAAATCTACTGGAATCTTTCCTATTGCCTGAACACCATCAGAGTGAAAAAGTACACCTTTTTCTTTACAAATTTCACCAATCTCTTTTATAGGAAATATCATACCAGTCTCATTTGATGCCCACATAACAGATACTAAAGCCGTTTTATCAGTGATAAAGCTACGAACTGTATGAGCTTCAACAACACCTTGATCATTTACTGGCAAATATGTAATCTTTACACCTTGCTCTTCTAAAAATCTACAGGTCGCGAGAATGGATGGATGTTCAACTTCAGTCGTTACCATATGATTCTTATCTCCATTTAGCACCATATCTACAAATATGGATTGTAACACCCAGTTATTTGACTCTGTCGCACAGGAGGTAAAGACTATATCATCGCTATCGCTGGCATTTAAAGCTGTATAGACTTGATCTATCGCTTTAGCCAAAGCTGGATGCGATGATGTACCAAATTTATGAAGTGAGTTTGGATTTCCATATTGCTCACTAAAGTATGGTAGCATTGCTTCTACTACCAATGGGTCAACCATTGTTGTAGCGTTGTTGTCTAAATAAACTTGCATATTTTACCTTTAATGTAGAGTTGTTTCTAATTAAGACAATTTTTGTCTTCTTTCACTTTTGACATCATATAAAGTTTGTTATTATGTTATGCTTAAACTAAACTGACTTACACTTTTATTTAAGGTATAATTCCATCTAAAAGGGAAATAAGCATGTGCAATTTTAACAAACAAAACGAAAATACAAAAGAACTACTCCATCTTTTAATCTCTAAACTAGCTCAAAAAGCCGGCGGAGCCAACTATTTACTAGGTCTTATTGAGAAAATGAAAGAGATCAAACCAAATGCTTTAATGCATAAAGATAGAAAAATTGTCTCGCAAAAACTTAGTATATCATGGAACAAGTCAGTTTTCAAAGATAAAATAGATGTTTTAGAAGAAATTATACATACGCGCAAGAGTTCAGAGGGTTTAGACTTCAATATCTTAGATGAAGAGAGTGTTAACAAAAGAAAAAAAATACTAAATATGGTAAAAACCATATCCCCAATCAAATTTACAATAACTCCAAGAGATGATAATGAAGCGGAGGGTTTTGAATTTACTGCATTTGAAATTGTAGAAGATTCTAAAAATGATTTTGTAAGCATAAACCCTATCTTTATGTCTATGTTTTTTTGCTCTAGCACTTTTACAAAAAAGGTTCTTAAGTATGAATCTTAATTTTGTACTTATCATCTCTTCACTTAAATTTTAAATCTTAAATGGTATAATCGCGAAATTATTACTTATAAAAAGGTTTATTATGGCTCAAACTATAACAGAGAAAATATTTTCACAACATGTTGGCAAAAAGGTTTTTGCAGGCGAGATTGTCCGTTCTAATATTGACATGGTTATTGGAAATGACATTACAACTCCTATATCTATCAAAGCATTTGATGAGAGTGGCGCTACAAAGCTAGCAAATCCAGATGGTTTTTCTATAGTTTTAGACCACTTTATTCCAGCAAAAGACATTGCATCTGC
The DNA here is from genome assembly GCA_028684815.1 of Sulfurimonas sp. Lineage (GTDB taxonomy): Bacteria > Campylobacterota > Campylobacteria > Campylobacterales > Sulfurimonadaceae > Sulfurimonas. The sequence continues at coordinate 34,795 of JAQUFE010000017.1, read as the reverse complement.
AAACCAAGCTAGAATAAGCCGTGATTTTGCAAAAAAACATAACCTTAAAAACTTTTTTGATGAAAAAGATATGGGAATCGAGCACGCTCTTTTACCTGAAAAAGGACTTGTAGTTCCAGGCGATGTTATTATCGGTGCGGATTCTCACACTTGTACTCACGGAGCACTCGGAGCATTCTCAACTGGCATGGGCTCAACTGACTTAGCTTTTGCAATGATTACTGGAGGAAACTGGTTTAAAGTTCCAGAGTCTATTAAAGTAAACCTCAGCGGAAAACCACAAGAACATACAACTGGTAAAGATATCATCTTAGAAATTATCCGCCTTATCGGTGTTGATGGCGCTCTATATAAGACTCTAGAATTTACTGGAAGCACTATAGAGCATCTAAATATGGATGATAGATTTTCAATGTGTAACATGGCTATAGAAGCTGGGGCTAAGAGTGGAATAGTTGCATATGATGATGTTACAAAAGAGTTTTTATCTGATAAAAATTTAGCAAGAGAACCAAGAATTCACTACTCTGATGCAGATGCATCTTATGTAGAAATTTTAAATATAGATGTAGCTAAGCTTGAGCCAGTTATCGCCTATCCTTTCTTACCATCAAATGGTCACTCTATATCGCAAGCCGTAAAAGACAATATAAAAATAGACCAAGCTTTTATAGGAAGCTGTACAAATGGTCGTTTGGGAGATTTAAAGGTTGCATCGGAGATATTAAAGGGACAAAGAGTCCATGAAGATGTACGCCTAATAGTCACTCCAGGAACTCAACAAATTTTAAAAGAGGCTTATAGACTAGGCTATATAGATGCTATAATAGATGCAGGAGGGGTTGTCTCAAATCCTACATGTGGAGCTTGTTTAGGCGGATATATGGGGATTTTAGGTGATGGCGAAGTAGCCGTATCCACAACTAACCGTAACTTTGTAGGTCGCATGGGTTCTAGAAGCTCTAAAGTATATTTAGCAAACTCAGCAGTAGCGGCCATATCAGCTATAAAAGGCTATATAGCAGATCCGAGAGTTTAGTAGTTATCCCTCACTACTAGCTCACTAATTTTTAATAAGATTCAAAAAAACAAAAGGAAATACATGAAAAAACTTCTTCTAATACCAACACTACTACTATCGTCAAGCCTTATGATGGCCGCAGACTATGAAATCACACCTATGATTGGCTATAACATTGCCGAGGGAAATATTAATTTAGATGACTATACAACTTTTGGGGCTGAGTTTCAATACAACGCACTAGACTTTTTTCTAAAACCTGAGCTCTCTATTTTTTACTCAAAAGCTGATTACAACACCAACAAACTACCATACAATGCAGATGCTGAAATTTGGCGCGTAGCGCTAAATGGCGTTTATGAGTATGAAAAAGTAGCTGGAATCATCCCTCTTGCTAAGGTTGGTTTAGGTTATGAGACTATGAAAGGCGGAAATTACAAAGGAGAAACTGGAAACACTGATAGCGCTTTTATTAATGCAGGAGTTGGTGCTAAAATTCCTTTTACTGATATGCTTGCGCTAAAACTAGAAGCGGTCTATATGCTCAAATATAATGACGCTAGATACGATAACAACCTAGTAGTTCAAGTTGGTCTAAATCTAGCTTTTGGCCAAAGTTCTCAAAAAGCGGCACCTCTGAGTGAACCAGTAGAGCAAGCAAAAGAAGAGCCTCTAGAAGAAGCAACTGAAGAAGAATCTACAAGTGCAGTGGCTGTAATTGATGGCGATGATGATAGAGATGGAGTTCTTAACTCTTTAGATTTATGCCCAAATACACCTATTGGACAAGCGGTAAATAGCGATGGTTGCCCTATCAAGATAAAGCTAAATGTCAATTTTGAATTTGACTCTACTAAGGTAGATGCAGCTTCACAAAAACCGATCAAAGAGTATGCAGATTTTTTAAATAAAAATAACAACTATAACACTAAAATAGTTGGTCACACAGATAGCACAGGAAGTGAGGAATATAACCAAAAACTCTCTGAAAAAAGAGCTGCTACTGTTAAAAATATTCTTTTAGAAAATGGCGTAGATACTGCAAAAGTAACAACTGTTGGAAAAGGTGAACTTGACCCAGTAGCAGACAACTCTACAGCTGAGGGTCGTGCTGAAAATAGACGCGTTGAAGCTGAACTAAACAGAGAGTAGATGCTAGATATTCCCTGTGTCATCTTCGCAGGTGGCAAAAGCTCAAGAATGAAAGAAGACAAGTCTCTTCTTCCATTTGGAGGCTTTGATACTCTAACAGAGTTTCAATTCTATAGGCTCAAAAAAATCTTTAAAAATCTATATATTTCTTGCAAAGATAAAAACAAGTTTAATTTTCTCGCACAAATTGGAGATTCTCACTTTATAGAAGATCCAAAAACATCCCAAACTTTTGCTCCTACTGCTGGCTTTGTTGCAATATTTCAAAGACTAAAAACAGACTCTTTTTTCGCACTTAGCGTAGATGCTCCCTTTGTAGGATTTACAGAGATTAAAGCTATCGTAGATGCTGACACTTCTGAAGCAGATGCAACTATTGCAAAAACTGCATTTGGAACTCAACCAATGTGTGGCATCTACCATCGCTCACTAGAGAGTGAGTTTGCTAAGATGCTACAAGATGATAACCACAAACTCGGCTACCTACTAAAATCTTCTAAGACTACTTTTGTAGAGTTTGAGGATGAGAAAGCCTTTTTAAACCTAAACCATCCTCACGAGTACGAAGAAGCACTAAGAATTATCTCTTGTAATTAATGAGAGTGATCGTGCTCTTTATGCCCTTTTCCCTTGTGCATGCTCTCAAGCTCTACAAACTTAGACATATTTGTACTATCTACTTTTGTTAACTCACCACTATTTAATTTTTTTATTGCATCACTTAGCTCGATTCTATCATCTCCGCTATGGTAGCACTCTATATTTGCCTTTTGTAGTAACATAAAAGGATTTCCGCCCATATGATTAAATATTATCTTAGTGATGCCTCTTGCGACAAAACTCTCCACAACAGCTCTTCCGCTTTGTAACTCATTTTTTTCTATAGTTATATTACCGTTATCAACTATAGCAAACCATTTTGCCTTTCCAAAAAGTGTTGTCACCGCTGGGTTTTCTTTATCTGTTTTTACTGGTATTGCGATCATCTTATTTTTCCTCAAATTTTAAAACATTCTTTATGCTAATCTTGTACATCACATAAATAACAATAGGCAAAAGTGCCAACCAAGCTAATCCAAATACATTCTCCATACAACCTCCTAATAGTTATGAGCACCAGATGCTCCAATCTCTTCTTTTGTTATCTTCACCCTATTCATGCTATACCAAGCAAATGCAATATATCCAAGCACAAAAAGAAGCATAAGACATCGCCATCAACTACAGCCACTGCACTTGCAGACTCTCCTTAATTGCTTCTTCTAGGGGCTATTCTTTTGCTTGCCCTACTCCAATCATGTTAATTATCTATAAATAGTGAACATATGTCAAAATAATATTCCTTTTATGAACATATGTCAAGTAAGATTCAAGATTTTTTAGATAGAATTTAAAAAAACAGGAACTTTTATGGGTAGGATAAAGCACGCAAGGAAAATAAATTTTAAACCAATCTATAAAGAATATGCACCAATAAAAAAGGAAGTTACAGGTATTACACATCTTTTAGATGAAGAGATAGAAGCGCTTTATCTTATGGATATTTTAGAACTTTATCAAGAAGAAGCTGCTAAGAAGATGGAAGTCTCTAGACCAACTTTTACAAGAATTTTAAAAAATGCTAGAAAAAAACTAACTTCTGCAATTGTGAGCGGACACAGTATAAATATACAAAACCATAGCGACACAACTGTAGTAGCAATCTGCTCAAATGATGAAAATTTTGAAAATATTCAAAACAATCAAAAATATATCTATTTCTATGCTATCTCCAAAGAGAATATAGTGCTTCTAAATAAGATTCTAAACCCTATAGATTCACCACAAGACAAGCCAGCCACTCTGCTTCCACAAATCTTTATTCAAAACAATGTAAATGTTTTTATCTCTTGTAAAATCGGAGAAGGATTAAAAAATAGCCTTCTATCTAAGGGCATAGAACCAATAACTAAAGAAAAAATAAAACTAAGTGAGCTTACTGATTTACTATGAATTGAGTGCTCTGAACAATTATTAAGGTAGATCCTGAATCAAGTTCAGGATGACTCATATACCGTCATTCCGTGCCTGAAACGGAATCTAGTTTATAGATTAATAAGAGGGTTCAATTTTATAAAACACCTACACTAAAATTAAATAATCTTTATGAAAATCAAGAAGCAGTAAAGTTACTCTAGCACAAATTCAACTCCCCTTCGCTATAATAAAGAAAAAATAAAAAGAAATATAATGAACTTAACACACTTAGATGAGAATCAAAGACCAAAGATGGTTGATGTATCGGATAAAAATCAAACAACAAGAGTAGCAGTTGCATCTGGATATATAGAGATGAGCCAAGATGCTTACGATGCCATAGTTAGTGAGAAAACCAAGAAAGGTCCAGTATTACAAACTGCTGTAATTGCAGCAATAATGGGTGTTAAAAAAACAAGTGATCTTATCCCAATGTGTCATCCATTAAACCTAAGTGGCATCAACTGTGATGTTGAAGAACTTCCATCTGTTCCAGGCTTTAAGCTGAGTGTTACTGCAAAACTAACAGGGCAGACTGGAGTCGAGATGGAAGCGTTAACAGGTGTTAGCATCGGACTTTTAACTATATACGATATGGTAAAAGCAATAGATAAAGCTATGATAATAAGAGATATTCAACTTGAAGAAAAATCAGGAGGAAAGAGTGGAGATTTTAAACGATAGAGATGAGAAACTTATCCTTGAGTATCCATGTTCGTGGTCTTATAAGCTTATAGCAGGCGAGAAAGAAGCACTAGAGCAGGCTATTAGAGATGTTATAGATGAGAGGAGTCATAAGCTAACTCACTCTAAAAACTCAAAAGGTGGCAAGTATGTGAGTATGAATTTAGATCTGCTTGTTCATAACGAGGATGATAGAAACTTTATATATGAAGCCCTAAAGGCTCATCAAAATATCAAAATGGTACTATAAAATAAACCAAGGACTTTAAAATGGAAGTAGATAAACTTACAATCGATATACAAAACTCATATAACAAAACCTTAGAAGATATCCAAAAAAGAATTTCAGATACAATTACTAGACTCGCTACTGACACAGAGATAGATGAGCTAAATCTTCATGAAATTAAAAGTATTGCTACAACTATTTTAGATATTGAGACGAGAACTCTAAAAGAAGATGTAGCACTGCTAGTATCTCAAAAAGAGGCGTTAGATAGAAAGTTAGATAAAAAAGCGCAAGAACTTCAAGAGACAAAGTACAATGTTTTTAATGCTATTGAATCTGTGCTAAGTGAGAACGAATCTGCACTTTTAAAACTCCATCAAGTAAAATTACAATCCATAGATTTATACGAATTTTTAAGTGAATTAGTAGAGTCTGCTATCATAACTGCGCTAGAGAGAGATACAGATGGGGAGATAAAAGAGAGTATTCAAGAGGTTATCAAAGATTTAACCTTTGAAGCGATAAAAGAAGGCTCGCTAAACACTATCAGAATAAGAAAAATTCTCTCAACTATACTTCAATGCTCTATAGATGTAGCAGAAGCTACACCAACAAAGGCTGAAGATATCTTAACTGCGACTCTAAAAGGTATGAGAAGTGGCCTTATCCACTCCATAGATAGATTTAAAAAACGCTTAGCATATATGCCAGTAGAAGCAAAACACATCCTAATAGAAGATTATGACACTATTATGGAAGATCTAAACCAGACAGATATTCTCTTTTCTCAAGTAGTTCAAACTCAAGCTAGTGAAAACTCTCCAGCGATAAACAAACTTTTACTAGATATCAACAGAAGTATGCGTTATGATTTAGAAGAGTTAGTTTATATCTCTAAAGAAGCTGCTGATATGATGAGAGAGAGGTTTTCTAGTTTTGCAAAAACTGCAGTACAAAGAGCAGACACTGCACTTAAGTCACAAGCTGCACAAGAAGCAAAAAGAATGGGTAAACAGGCTTGGAGCGTTGCAAAAACAGCTCTTGGAAGTGCCATAAAAACAGCTAAAGGTGCAATGGAAAATAAAGACAAGTAAGAGAAATAATCTCTCTTACTTGTTAGTTTTAAAAATGCTATTTGCTAAACATATCTGCATATAGAGCAGTTGCCCAATCATAGATTGAGTTAGCGTTAACCTCTCCATTTTTAAGCCAATCTTCACTACTAGTCGTTGATGCAAAATTAAATGTTAAATCCGTTTTATTATGAGCATATTGTGTGTAAATATAGATTGCTCTCTCTGGCGCTATAGAAACAGCAGAAAAACAAGTGGTAGTTGGAGATTCCCACTTTATTTCTTTTGTTTTGTTTATCTTTTGAGCTATCAGTTTAGCTACATGATGCCCTTCAGAGTTAGCAGTATTTCCAGATTTAGAAAAGCCCATTGGTCTAGAATCACCTGCTATATATATGTCTTTTTCACCATTGACTTCATAGGTAAGTGTGTTAATATCACCCTCAAGCATATTTTTAGCATCTTTAGCTATGCCAACTCTTTCTAAAATTTTGGCACCTCTAACATGAGGATAAAAAGCAGCTTCTTCAAACTCTATCTCATCAAATTCGGTTTCAACAATTTTATTATCAAGGTCTATATTATTTATTACCGTATTGGGCATATACTCGATATAATCGCTATAAAGCTCTTTAAAAGCAGATGCGAAACCCTCTTTTTTTATTGTTATAGTGTTATTCTCATCTAATAGTATTACTTTAGCATCTAATTTTTTTTGCTTGAAATAATCTGCAATTACACAAGCTCTTTCATAAGGAGCTGGAAGGCATCTATAATTCCCACTTGGAACTGTTAAGATAAAGTTTCCACCTTTGAAGTTAAGAACTTTATTTCGCAGGGTAATATGTTCAGAGCCAGGAATAAAGCCCGCTGGGTACTCTTGTCTCAGTCTTGTCTCAAATGCTATATCATCTGTCCATCTGGAGTAGTCATAATCAATTCCTGGAGCAAAAACTAAATAATCAAAACTAATGTCACCCTCACTAGTCTCTAAAACACGTTTTTTTCTGTCAAGGCCGATTGCAGTTGCATGGAAGTAGGTGTAGTTATTTTCTCTTGCAGCTTGAAGATAATCATGAGTTAAAAACTCTAACTCTATCTTATTAACTAACCACAGATTACTAAGAGGGCAGGATACGAATTCATGTCTTTGCTCAACCAATATTACATCTGCATTTGGAGCAAATATCTTTGTGTATTTTGCAATAGAGAGTCCTGACCATCCACCACCAACTACAACCACTCTAGGACCTTTTGCATCTGCAATAGGCGCCTTATAAGTAGTTTTAGGCTTAGTTGTTTGCTCTGGTGCTGGGTCCTGTATTTTGCTACATCCACTTATTGCTACTGCAGCTGCAGCAACTCCTGAAAGTTGCAGAGCTTTTCTTCTTGATATAGCCATTTAAATACCCTCTCTTAAATCTATTTTTTATTACTCTAAAGTTTCGTTAATCACCCCTACAAGTGCTTTTTGAGCATCTTCTAATACTTCTATAGATGGTTTATCTTCGATATCTAAAGAGCTTATCCAGTTATAAACTGATGGATACGCCATTTTTACTTTAGTAGAACCTTTTTCTTTATACATATATAATACACAAGGAGCAAAGGCACCAGCTTCTGGGTGAGTTTTTGCCACTTCAAAAATAACTGGTAATTTACAAATAGAGTATGCATCGAAAAAGTCATATTTGTCATAGCCAGCTTCAGCAAATTCATCACCTAGTTTGTTGTAACCTGCAATTACAAATCCAAGAGTTTCTACTGAACCCTCAAGCTCAGTTTGAAGACCTTCTAATTCATCTTCAACGTCATCACCTTGAGCTTCCATCTCGCCAGTAAACGAAGTCACAAGTTCACCCCTAGGTGTTAAGATTTTATATGATGTTTTTTCAAAATGACCATTTGGTAGAGCTTTTGCTAGAGTTGCTCTAATAAGTTTGCTGTACTCTACCATGTGTTTATTAGTTACAGGTATTCCAGTAACTTTCGCCATACCTTCTAGAGATATAGATGAGATAGAGATATCATTTGAACCCTCTTTCATATATATGGACATACTAAGAGGTGCAAATAGTGCAGCTTCTGGAGTTATTTTAACAAGTTCTAAAACTAACTCTTTCTTATAAAGAGTAAATAGATGATACATCTTGTGATTTGTTTTTTGAAACTTTGATTTAAATGCAACATTCATATCATTATTTCCAGAGATTACAAAGCCTGCATCTGCAAAAGCTTTTTCTATAGAAGCTCCTGTAATTGCACCTTTTGAGTTATCAGCAGTATATATCTGAATATCTTGTGCCCCACTAGCTACTACCCCAGCTGCTAACATTAGTGCTACGACTAATTTTTTGATTATTGATTTCATTTTTTCCCTTTTTTTTGATTTTGTGAGATTTACTCTCTATTTTAGAAGATAAATATTATCACCCTTGCGGATAGTACCGCTACTAATAACTTTTGCAAAAACACCTCTATCATTTTGAAGTAACTTTGGCAGTCTTGCATCTACTTTTGCTAAACTTTTACATAGTGTACAATTTTGACTAATCTCTAACTCAAGATCACCAATTGCAAGTCTTGCCCCTGGTTTTAAATGGTAAGGATTATAATCTATAAGTATATTTTCCCCCAATGCACTATATGGTGCATCTATACCATGATTATTAGCCATATCATAACTAGCTTTCGAGGTTATTAAAACAGACCTTTGTATGTCTTTGTTATAATACTTATCTTCTATAACACCCTTGTCATCAAGAGCCAACTCAGTTGTATTTACTCTACCATTATTAGTAGAATAATATAATTCTAAAATCTTTCCGGCTTGAAATAATGACATATGGTACTACTCTCTTTTTATTTAATCTATTGAACCCTCTGATTAATTTTTAAACTAAGATTCCGTGTCAAGTACGGAATGACGGACATGTGTCATCCTGAACTTGATTGAGGATCTAATTTGATAATTGTTCAGAACACTCTATTTTCTTTAACTACTAATGCCTGCCCTATAAGGGTTTATATAGCACAATCAGATCTACGCAAAAATTAAACACTTGCTTACACTTTTTTTTGCTTTCTCAAGATTGTGCTATATTGACATTATCAGCTCTGTCAATACCTAGGATGAAACAAATAAGAGTCATAATCAAATAAATTTAGATTATTCATCGTCTTCGTCTTCGTCATCCTCTTCGTCTGCTGCCTCGTCTTCTTCATCATCATCGTACATTTCTAGTTCTTCATAAGATCTAAAAACATTACCTGGGCTTAGAAGATAGTACAGCTCTTTGTTTCTGAACTCTTCAAGAGTCACATGCTTAGTTATCATATCTGGATGAATCTCATCTTCAATACCCTCAAGAACTCTGTCTTTTAAAAGAGTAAAATACTGAATAGCCTCATCTGCAGCTGACTTGTCAGTTATAAAACCATGCCCTGGAACTAAATGATTCCAATCTCTAGCTTTAATTGCTTTAAGCGCATTTAGCTGACCAACAACTATGCCATCACGGTTTGAGGTTACTCTACCGTTCATCACAACGTCTGCAACAAGAACAACCTTATCTTCTGGAAGATATAAGAACCAATCCTCTTCAGAGTGCGCATAGCCAACTTTTACATACTCCATTTTAACACCATGAAGTGTAAGTTCTGTCGTATCGTCAAAAGACTCATCAACTGCAGCTAGCTTAGTGCCTCTAATTGCATTTTGATAAAGTGCTCTAATCATTCTAGTTTGTGGCGGAATCTCTCTAGTATTTTCATTTGGTTTTCCAGTATGCTCATCAAAACCAAGATAGTTTACATTAACAGATTTCGGACCATAAATAGTAGCATTTTGCGTCTCTTTATAGTAATTATTTCCTAACCAGTGGTCATCGTGTTCATGACTTACAATAACAGTCTTAACAGGCAAATCAGCAATTTTTCTCATAGCTGCATGTGCTTGTTTAGCATATATGTAAGAAGGACCTGTATCCCATGCTATCCAACTATCATTACCTTGAATATAACAACTGTTAGACATATCACCAGCATTCTCTTTAGTTGGCATCTCCATAGCACCGAAGAAACACCATACTCTGTCGCTTACTTGCACTGGCTTTAAGTTATAATCCCACTCTTTATTGGTACCTGTTCGTGGTTCAACCCACTCATAAAGAATAAAGTTATCATCTGCGTCAAGCTTACTAGGGTTTGCGATTGTAACGCTTTTATTAAAGATAAATGGCATTGATATAACAAATGCAACTATCGCTAATAAAATAATGATTTTAATTTTCATAAGGTATCCCTATTTGATTTTTTGAGTGTCTGTTTCCGTTTTATTGTCATTATCAATTGTAGTAAAAGTAAGTTTATCACCTTTATTACCTTTAAACTCAAACTTAACAAGCGGATTCTCAGACATAAAACCACTCATAGTTACTTCGTACACTACAGCATCTTTAACTTTAGCTACTATGTATCTAATGTATGACGGACTAATTCCTTTTTTGATTGCTTCTTCTTTGTCAGCCATCAAACTTGTGAACATTGCTTTTACTTTAACAATGCCTTTTTTTTCTTTTGCTTTTATTTTCATCTTTGCCATTTTTTTACCTTTTTATTTTATTTTATATTCTTTTTTTTACAATTATTTTGTTGTAGAGGGAGGTATATCAACCTCCACAACCACCAATAGACACATCTATCTCTTTAGATGCAGTGTACAGAGTTCCTGTACCTCTTTCTTTACCAACGATAGTTACTACAGCAGTTTGTCTCATTTTTATTCTAAAATCGTAATCTATAATAGCACCTACAGGCACAGAGAATACGCAAGACAGACATCTTGGGTTAGCATCTTGGAAAAGTGCTACTGACTCTAAATCTAATGACGACTTAATAGTAATTGGGATTGACCCACCATTTTCAGCTAGTTTTGGAGCTTTAAATGAGAGTTTTGGACTCTCCTTAAGCGCACCACTACCGTAAAGTGCTTTAATACCATCAACTGTTTTTTCTACTTCCCATGCTTGTGGCATAGTAGTTCTAAAATCTACTGCTCTTAAATCTGTTCCTGGCACAACTATCGCAACAAAAGCTGCAAGACCTACGCCTAAAAATTTTCTTCTATCCATTTTATTTTCCTTGTTTTTAATTTAATGTTTACTTACTTGAATCTATCATAAATTCAACTATTGATTTAACCTCATCTGAGGTTAGACTATCGTTACCGCCTTTTGGAGGCATTCCACCCATACCATCAATCGAATTCCTTAGTACTTGATCAAAACCTTTTTTTGTAACGGATCCCCATGCTTGTACATCTCCTACAGCTGGAGCACCCATTCTGTCGCTTGAATGGCATAGCTTACAAGATTCATTATACATTTTTTCAGCTTTAGAGATAGTTACATCTTCACTCTCAGGTGGTAGGTCTCTAACTGTTGAATATGGAGGAACAACATCCGCCATTTCATAGTCAATTCTCACAAGTTCTGCTTCTTTTGCGCCTGCTGCTTCCATTCCTGGATCTTTACAATCAGTCATACATCTTACACCAGCACCAATATTTTTAGCGCGATCAGCAAAGAATGCTTTTACATTTGCTGGGCCTTCAGGACCATCAATATTTGGATAAAAACCATCATTATTTGGAAGAACAACTTTTGCAAGTTTTTCTGCATTTAAGACATACTCGTCAGTCATTTTTTCGCCATCAATTTTGATGCCATTTTGAGCTAATATATATGCTGTTAGAGCATAGTTTTCATCGTTACTTAGACTCTTTGGATGTGCATATGGCATAGCATCTCTAATATATGTAAAAAGAGTAGTAGCTTTTGGCCAGAATGTTCCAACAGTTCTTTTTGGAGCATCCATTCCTGGTTCAAGTCTCTGATTTTTAAGTGTTTTTACAATTCCATTTTCATCTTTATCTTGATTACCACCAGCTAGTTGCGGATATCCATGTCCGCCACCACCAAAGTCACCATGACAAGAAGCACAATTCGCTTCATAAAGCTCATCGCCTTCTTCAACAGAACCCTCACCTTCAGGTAGACCTGTACCATCTGGTAGTGCATCTAAATTCCATGCATTTAACTCATTCTCAGTAGGTACTCTACCGTGATTTATGCCTTCTGTGCTTTGCTCATTAAGTACATAAGCTGTGTACATTCCATTTTCTCTAGGGTAGATAACACCACCATCTATAGCGCCCAATTTTCCAGCATATGGACCAGTCAATTCATTTGACTGAGCTTTTGCTGAACTATTGGTACTCGATGGTGAAGATAAACATCCAGTTAGGAGTAGGGCAGTACTTGCAACAACAGATATTCCTATTAAAATAGATTTATGATCTAACTTGAACATTGTTCACCTCCCCTTTTGCGTTAACTTCCCAAGTACAGATTGCGTTTCTGTGATAAACACCCTCAACACCAACTACTTCTTTTTCTTGATTTACTGTAGGTTGAACATTGTTGCTATCATCGACTGCACGACTTTGGAGTAACAGTGGTTTTCCTTCATATTTGTACATATAAGAGAATCTAGTCCAAGCTTTTGGAAGAACTAAACCTTTAAGGTTAACCTCTCTCCAATTTTTTCCACCATCAAAACTTATATCAACATTTGTAATCGTTCCATGGCCACTCCATGCCAAACCTTCGATTTCAACTAAATCTCCAACTTTGAGATCCGTCCAAGGTTTTTCAGGACAAGGTGATGTAATAATAGAGTTTACTTCATTTGCATAGAAATGCTGAATAGATCTACCACTTGCAGTTAGTACTGTATATTTAGAAGTTTCTTCTTTTGCATACCAAGGCTCTTCGCCAAATTTCAATCTTTTTAACCACTTAACACAAAGGTTAGCTTCCCAACCCGGTAACATTAAGCGAACTGGATAACCTTGCTCAGGACGTAGTGCTTCACCATTTTGAGCCCAAACTATCATCGCATCATCTAAAACTTTCTCAACTGGAACAGTTCTACTCATTTCAGAACCATCACTACCTTCAGCAAGCATCCATCTAGCATTTGGTTTTAGTCCCAATTCATCTAGTATAGTTTTTATACGTACGCCTGTCCATTCAGAACAGCTCATCATCCCTTTTACAAATTGTAAAGAGTTGAATTGTGGACCTTTCCACTCAGCAGCACCATTTGATGGGCACTCCAAAAATAGAATTCTGCTCTCACTTGGATATTTTTTAAGCTGCTCTAGAGTAAGAACTATAGGTTTATCCACAAGACCGTGGATCATTAGTCTATACTTATTAGGATCAACATGAGCTACACCATTGTGAGTACGAGTAAAATGTAATCCATTTGGAGTAATAATCCCGCTTAACTCATGTAAAGGTGACATAGATATAGCAGCATGCATATCCCCAGCCGATGACATAAGAGCAGATGTTCTTCTTACTACATTATGCTCATATTTCGATGGCAAACCATAAGGATTGTAATTACACTCATCTCCTAGCGTAGTACCCCATTTGGTATGTTCCATGATATTTATGTCGTCAGCAAATAGTGCACCAGGCGCTAAAATACTTACAGCAGCAACTGCGCTAACAGATGCTGTTCTTTTAAAGAAATCACGTCTGCTGACAGATGTTGCTTCTTCTGATTTGAATGTTTTGTCCACATCTTCCCCTTTTATAATTTTACTTATTTTTAAATGCATCATTTTTTTGCCTTGTGTATCTTTTATCACAAAGTTGGCACAAAAATTATTATACAGCTTTACAAGAGCTAATTGCCACTATTGAATTCAAGAATTAAAGATATGAAGGCATTCCTACGCTTTGTGTTACCATTAGGAACATGACTTTTAAAACTAAAATAAAATATATAGCATTTCTTAATACAGCTTATTAAGAGCCCTTATATTGTTCTCTTTATAGAATAAGCCTTCAGATTCATGCTCATGAATCTGATAAGTTTTTATTATTTATACAACTATGCAAAATAATTATATTTGTGACAATTTTATAATTAAATTATAAAGCGCAAGACAAATACCTACTTTAGTGCTCCTAGAGCGCTAAAATCTTTATATCACTACTTACCAACCATTTCATGTTTGAGCTTATTCTTCTTCGAGAATATCCGCTTTCAATTCGATTATTAGTGTCTGTCGCTTAACCAATAGATGTTCTAAAATTTCTCTTCCAACATCTTCTCTATTTTGCCAGTCTGACTCATGAAGAACATTAAAAAGCTTTTTGAAATACTCATAATGAGTATCAGCGCTTGTTACTTTAAAAAAGTAAAACCTTCTAAAGCTTATCTCATTTATATCACAAATCGCTATCTTCTTACCTATTTCATCTGGATAAACTTCTTCTTTTATCCACTTTTTAAAAGCTTCAGATTCCTGAAAAAAATTATATAGATGCAGATCTTTACTTTTTAAAAGATCATAAGTCTGCTTCTGCTCATCATCTAACTCATATAGATAGATATTTTCATCTAACTCAAATTTATCTAGAGCCTCATCATAGATGGCAAACTCAAATTTTACTTGCATATAAAATCCTGGGTATTAAAAGTATTTTAGAGATATATTTTTTAAAAGTAAAAAAAGATTCTCTATTTTGTGAAGAGGTGAGAGCGTTAGAGAAGGAGAGACCTCCCTCTCTTGTTGATTTATGCTTTACCAGAAAGCATCCCGTACATTGTCATTGGTTTAAGAGCATAAACTTTCATTAACCAAAACACCCATCTCTCTACTAGTGGATCTAGTGGGAATGAAGGAGTAGGTCTAACACTCCAATCGAACTCAGCTAACATAACTGTTCCGATATCTGTAATGAGTGGACAAACTGTATAACCATCATATTTTGAAGTTAATGGCTTACCTTCCATATGAGATATTAAGTTTTCAACAAGAACTTTATATTGCTTTCTTACAGAACCACCTGTTTTACCCATTGGTACTTGCGCAATATCACCAAGTGAAAATACATTTTTAAATTTGATATGCTGAAGTGTCTCTTTATTTACAGGAACCCAACCACCAGCTGAACCAATATCAGATTCCGCTACTTCTCTTGGAGCTACAGCATCTGGAGTTATATGTAAAAAGTCATAAGGAACTCTTATCTTCTCGTGCTTAGAAATAACCTCGAAATCCTTCATAACTGGATCAAAAGGCCCTTTTTCTTGCCATTGAGAATCAAAAATAGCAATCTTGTTTTCTATTTCAACACCCACTAAATTATGTCTGTAGTGCCATTTAAAGTCTTCTCTTTTAAACTGCTCAAGAATAGCATCGTGATACTCAGGTATACCAAACATAGTCCCACCATTTGGATACATAGTCAGTTCAGCATTTTTTCTTGCGCCTGCTTCTTTAAGTCTTGCATTTGTTAGATACATAATTTTCTTTGGAGCACCACCACACTTAATAGGTGTACCTGGATGCGTAAAAAGAAATTGTACTTTTTCGCCATTTTTAGCGTTTTTAGCTTTTTCAATATACTTTTGCATCTGCTCCCAAGTCTTAGTAGCACCCTCAGCTGTATAGATTGAACATATACCGCTATCCTCACCTATTGCCTTATGAAGTCTTGAATTATCTCCAGTTGAATAAGCACGACCAGCATGCTCTAGACCTTCAATTCTTTCAAAATCAAGTTGCAGACCAGTAGCTACGATCAAATAGTCATAATCAATAACTTGACCTTTTGCAGTAGTCACTTGGTTGTTCATTGGATCAAAGTCTATAACCTTATCTTCAATTATTTTTGTACCCTCTGGCACAAAATCATCTCTTTTGTAAGATATATCATTAGCATCCCATATACCAGCAGCTACTAGCGTCTGACCTGGTTGATAAGATACTGACTCTTTGTTAGGCTCGATGACAGTGATGTCTGGATTTTTAAGATTAAGAGTTAATCTTGCAGCAGTACTCATCCCAGCAAGACCACCACCAACGATTACTATCTTAGCATCAACACCTGATTTAGATATTGGCTTTTCATCTTTTTCCATAGCTTGAAGGCTGCTACCACCCATCATGAAGCTTGCGCCTGAGAGACCAGCCAATTTCATAGCATCTCTTCTTGTCATCCCCTTTGTCGATAGATCTTCGTCCATCTTCGATAACATGCTATTAATATATTTATAATTCATACTTATCCTTTTATTCTTTTAACTTATAATTAACTGTACATTATCGTAAAACTCTTAAATTGCAGACTTAAATAAAGCCATTTTAAATAAATAAACTAAATTGTGATAACTTTGTTACATTTATTCACTACAGTATAAAACTATACACTTTGCTATAATCTCAAACTACTCAGAGAGTGCTTTAGATTTTAACAAACCTAAAAGAGCATACTTATCCTTTTTTTCATCTATGAAAAAAACTATAGTATATCCCTGATTTTCTATATCTTTAATGTTTTCATTATCAAAATAGATAGATTTTTTATACTTTTTTACCTTAGTATGCATGTTAATTATAATAGTATCAAGATAGATTGCGAAACTATTTGCCTCAGTTTCATTCTGTTTTTTTATCAACTCTAGTACATCTTTTAACTGTCCTTTATAAAGTTCTGATGATAGGATTTTCATACCAGGATAGTATGGAGTAAACTCTCCTATACCTTTATGATACTTTTCTAGTTCCTCTTCAAGCTGCTTTTTAACATCGTTTTGCACCTTTAATATCCTTTATCTTCAAGCTTATGATACTGCTCACAAGAGCGCTCGCTTCCTATGTCACACCCTTTGGAAAATGCTAAAATTGCCTTTTTCTTGTTCTGCTCAATATCTTGGGCACCACGCAAAAAGACAAAACCAAGATAATAACAACCTCTAGCTACTCTATTTTGGCACGCTTTTTGAAATAGTCTTTTAGATTTTTTAATATCTTCTTTTACACGATCACCAGTGTAATAAACTATACCTAACTCTATACAAGATTGCATCTCTTCATTATCACATGCCTGTTTAAGTTTTTTGCTAGCTAACAAGTCCATACTTAAAACTATTGTCATCGCAATAATGATTTTAATCATTTTATTTCCTTAAATCTTGTATTTTTAAGAAGTTTGGAGAAAAATATTTGCTAATGAAGGTGTAATATATGCCGAGGGTTCGGCATATATTTTGGCTATTTAATATTAGTGCTTATATACTCAGCAAGAGCATCTATTTCTTCATAAGAGAGGTCCACTAGTGTGCTTTTCATCAATGGACCATAGCCATATTTGTTAACACTTCCATATCTGTAGTCCTTTAACTCTTTTGCTAAACTAGCAGCATCTAACCCATTGATTGGTTTATATACAATTCTAGAAAGACCTGTATCTGTTGTTTGCTTTCCATCTGCACCATGACACTGAACGCAACTTAGTTTATAAATAGCCTCGCCGTTTGCCGGCAATAACACCCCTGGCTTATACACTGCTGCGCCATCTGCAGCCATTAAAGTAGTACCCGCTACTAATGCGCAAAGAATGATTTTTCTCATATTGTTCCCTTAAATTGTAAGATTTTTGTGATAATAATAACACATAAATCTTAAATTAGCAAAAATGTTTCTCGCTCTGCATTCATTTTGATTATAATGTTACTTTATAGCTTGTTCTATATTTTTACGCACTAAACAGACCCATCCATTTCAATGGCAGAGATAGATGCGCCTTATAAATTCTTAACATAACGTGCCATTGGTGTTAAAATACCTTATATCATGAGTGTTCTATTTTTTAGTACACCTATACCATGGAGTGTGCCATTGGCTAACACACCTTAAAGCTACAAAAAAATGATTTTTTAGACTTAGTATAAATTTCACACTTAGATATCAATAGGACTATTTGATTAATCTATAAACTAGATTCCGTGTCAAGCACGGAATGACGACGGGGAACGCATCATACTGAGCAAACAAACCGTCATCCTGAACAAACAAACCGTCATCCTAAACAAACAAACTGTCACACTCAACAAACAAGCTGTCATCCTAAACGAACAAAATCGTCATCCTGAACTTGATTCAGGATCCAACTTAATCATTTTTCAGAGCATTCAATAGTATTTTTTAACACCACTCATAGTTGAACCCATATTTAGAAGTAACATATCTGCAATAACTAATGCAGCCATCGCTTCACAAACTATTGTCCCTCTGATTGCAACACACGGGTCATGCCTACCTTTAAGAGAAAAATCAACTTCTTCATTCGTAGTAGTTACAGTTTGCTGCTCTTTAAAGATAGATGGAGTTGGTTTAAAATAGACATTTAGCACAATATCATCGCCATTACTAATGCCGCCGAGTATGCCACCTGAGTGATTGGTCTTGAATCCTTCAGCTCTAATCTCATCATTGTTTTGTGAGCCTTTTATAGATGCACTAAGTATCCCATCTCCAATCTCAACTGCTTTTACCGCATTTAACCCCATCATAGCATCTGCTAGCACGCCATCAAGCTTATAGTAAAGTGGTTGACCTAATCCTATAGGAGCATTTTTTATGATAATTCTTGAGACTCCGCCCACTGAGTCATGGTTGTTTTTAGCTTCTAAAATTGCGGCTTTTTGAGCATCTTCTTTATTAGCATCTAGTGCATATATGATACTTTTTTTAGCACTCTCATAGTCGAAGCGCTCAGCCTTGATGCCAGCCACTTCACTGATGCCACTTAACACTTCAATACCGAGTTCCCCAAGCATTAGTTTTGCAATAGCCCCAGCTGCAACTCTAGCCGCTGTCTCCCTAGCAGAACTTCGTCCACCGCCTCTATAATCTCTAATGCCATACTTGTAGAAGTAAGTAAAATCGGCGTGTCCTGGACGAAAAATATCTTTTATATTTGTATAATCTTTTGATTTTTGATTTGTGTTGTAGATAAGCATAGCTATAGGAGTTCCCGTGCTCACGCCCTCAAAAACACCGCTTAAAATCTCTACCTTGTCATCTTCTTTTCTAGCAGTCTCAAACTCGCTTTTGCCAGGTTTTCTACGGTCTAGTTCACTTTGAATAAATACCTCATCAATCTTTAGTCCTGCAGGAACTCCATCAAGAAGGCAGCCAATAGCCACACCATGAGATTCACCAAAAGTGCTGTATCGTAATTTCATACCAAAACTATTCACTTGCATCTCCTTTATTTAGCATCTCCACAGCTTGTTTGGCTGCTTCTTGTTGTGCTACTTTTTTACTTTTACCACAACTTCTAGCATACTCTCTATCTTCTATAAAGACTGCTACTTCAAACTCTTTTTTATGGTCAGGTCCTCGGCTCGCTACAACTTTGTACTCAGGAGTTATGCCAAATCTCGCTTGTGTTAGTTCTTGAAGCGTAGTTTTATAGTCGCTAAAGAGTGAGTCAAGAGATATCTCTTTATGATTTTTCTCTATTAATTTTATAGCAATATTTTGAACTTTTTGTAAGCCAGCTTCAAGATAAATAGCTCCAATGACTGCTTCAAAAGCATTTGACAGAAGAGAGGGTTTATCTCTTCCACCATTGTTCTCTTCAGCATTAGATAAAAAGATATACTCTCCCAGATTTAGCGATCTCGCTAGCTTATCAAAACCTGTTTCATTCACAAGTGAAGCTCTTATTTTAGAGAGTTTTCCCTCATCTGATTTTTTAAATTTGTGAAAAAGATACTCCCCAACTATAAGGTCTAAAACTGCATCACCTAAAAATTCTAGTCGCTCATTATCGTAGGGCTGTTTATAACTTTTATGTGTCAGCGCTTCGATAATGAGCTGTCTGTTTTTGAATCTGTAGCCCAAAGTTTCCTCTAAAGCCTCTATATTACTGCCCATTTCCTCTCCTATTATTTAATCTCTTAAGCTTATACTATCAAGATACTATCTTTGCCAACTCAGAGTGAAGCTTTAACTTTCTCAGCTTCATCACGTGCAAGCTTGTCGCATCTCTCATTCTCTTCATGCCCATCGTGACCTCTAACCCAGATAGCATTTATCTTATGAGGTTTTGAGACCTCTATATAGTCTCTCCAAAGATCTGGATTTTTAACCTTTTTAAAGTCTCTTTTTATCCAGTTAGAGAGCCACTCATTGATGCCTTTTACAACATAAGAAGAGTCTGAGATTATCTCTACATCGCACTCCTCTTTTAGAGCACGAAGTCCCTCTATAACGCCTAAAAGTTCCATCCTGTTATTAGTAGTGTGAACCTCTGAACCTACAATCTCACGCTCTTTATCTCCATACCTAAGTATGACTCCATAGCCACCTGGCCCTGGATTGCCTAAAGCACTTCCATCACTGAAAAGAGTTATTTTCTTCACTAAAATTCCTATGATAATCTTTAGTTAAATTTATCTCGATGCGTGATGTATCTATAGCATGGCAACTACTGCATCTGTTAAATGCAAAGGGAGATATTACCTTACAATTATCACAAACATATTCAAAACTAAGCGTGGCATTTGTATTTTTATTTAGGTTTATCAACACATCAAACTCAAAAATTGAGCTATTTTTCGCAAGGGCCACATCACCTCTAGCCGTATATAGTTCCCTTAAATAGCCATTTTTTGTAATTATATCTAAATTCAAATCTTTTTTTTCTAAGCGCCAAAGTACATCACTTATCATCTCACACTTAGATACATCGAGATTTTCCCACGCAAGCTTTGCATCTTTACTAAAAAGATATTCAAAGACCATGTGAGAGAGTATTCTCTCTTCTTTATAAATCTCCACAAGATTTTTCAACTTATCTTCTGTAGTCGTTTTAGCATCATTTATAAGCGCTAAAATTTTCAAATATGCACTATCTTTTTTTATATCTTTTTGCAGTTCATCTAGTGGCTCAAGCACTTCTAAAGCTAATGAATACTCTCTCATATACTCATAAACTAAGAGTAAGTACGCAAGGGCTTGAGGCGTTCTAGGATTGCTTTGTAGTATCTTTAAAAAGATATCTTTTGCACGCTCAAGAAAGCCGGCTCTAAAGTAAGTTCGTCCTAGTAAAAAGAGTGTTTCTCTATAGTTATTCTTATTTCCGACATTTAAAAGCTCACTATAAATCTCTATGCACTTCTCATAATCTCCATTTTTAAAGTAGGAGTGCGCCAATAACAACCATGATTTCTCAGAGAGTTCACCTTTTGAGATAAGAACTTTTAACTCACCCTTTGATGGAAGTGTGCGAAAGCCTCTTAAAAACTTATCAAGATGACGATGGTCTTCTTTAGTTCTAAATCTTGCCCACCAGTAAGAAAAAAATGCAATGATAAAGACAAGTACAAAAAATACTATAACTCCAAAAAGTGGGTCGCGAAACTCTATAAAAAAACTATTCATAAACTATAATGCCATAATCATTTTTTAGATTGTAAAAGGTTGAGTTTGGAGTAAATTCCAAATCTTTTATACGGCCTAGTTGCACGATGGAGTCTTTACTAACCTTGATGCCAAACTCTCTAAAAAACTTTTTAATATTTACAAACTTTATATCTTCTACAAACTTATACTCAAACTCTTTATATAATCTCATCTTATCATATGAAAATATTCTCTCATTTACATGGAGTCTATCTGAAGCGTATTTTATAGGAAGATAGCCTGAGAGATCGGTTAGTATCTCTTCTACATATTCATGTTTTTTTGGAAGGGTATTTTTTTGGATAAAGACATACTTGTTGTTTAGTTTTATATTTGGTGTCTCTCTCCAGTATTTATAAGCTGGATTTGAGACGCCGAGTTTTGAAGAGACTTCTCTCCAGAGCCAAAAAGAGTTAAGCTTATTTGGTAATTGCGACATCTTTTTTGCTCCTTGTATGAGGTTATTTTTGCCTTATTATAACTCATTAAAACAAACTCATCCGTTTTAATGGCAGGGACAAGATTTGCTTATAATTATATAGTTTTTTAACAAACGGCTCTATTAAAAGGTAGCCACTACCCATTTTGTGATAAAGTAACCACCTACAACCAGCCACACAAACATTCCAAAAGCTGTATAGAGTGGTGCTAAACCTAAACCTTTAAACATTGAAAATCGTGTACCCATTCCAAGTGCGGTCATTGCCATTGTTAGTAAAAAAGTATCTATCTCATTAATAACATCGACAATATTTTGAGGCACAATCTCAAGAGAGTTAAATCCAGCCATTGCTACAAAATAGACCGCAAACCAAGGGATAACAAGCTTAACACCACCGCCTGTAGTTCCATTTCTCTTAGCCGAGTAAGATAAGTAGATGCCAAGGATGATAAGCATTGGAGCTATCATGATGACTCTTGTCATCTTAACTATAACAGCAGCATTTGCCATCTCAGCATCTGAGCCTGGGATGGAGGCTGGAACTGCCACAACTTGTGCGACTTCATGAATAGTCCCACCAACATAGATGCCAAACTCTCTTGCAGTCATATCAAAGATGCCAGCACTATATAGAAGTGGATACAAAAACATAGCTATAGTTCCAAAGAGAACAACCATAGAGACTGCAACAGCGGTTTTATGCTCCTCTGATTTTAGAACTGGCTCAGTTGCTAAAACTGCTGCTGCACCACACACAGAAGCTCCAGCTGCTGTTAGCATTGAAGTATCTCTATCCATCTTAAATACTTTTACACCTAAGTAAATTCCCAGTATAAAAGTTGTTGCAAGCATAATAAGTGAAACTAAAAAGCCATCGATGCCAACCTCAGCAATCTGCTGAAATGTTATGCGAAAACCGTAAAAGACAATAGCAAACCTTAAAATCTTCTTAGCACTAAAGGTAATACCACCCCGCCACTGCGATGGAGTCTGATTATGAAGTGTATTTGCATAAAATATACCCATAACTATACCAATCACTAAGGGCGAAATTCCCAAAGAGCTTACAAACTTTAAATCTGCTATTAGCGTTGCCGCTGCTGCGAAGATTGCTACAAAGATTACTCCGCTTATTGTACCTTTACGATTTTGCTTTGAAAATGACATCTGCTTCCTTGTGTTATTTTTTTAGAACAAAATTATATCTAAAAGTTATCACTCTACTTCAATATCCATCTTTAATCTAACCCAACCTTTTTGACTTTTATCTACTTTTTTAGTTTTTTCTATAATAAGTCTGCTACTTGGAAGTGCTCTGTTTTCTACTAAATACTCCCTTATAGCCTCGCCTCTAGCTAGAGCTAACTTGTCAAGTTCTGGTTGTGTTAGCTCTTGAAGGTTAGTGGTTTCTTTTACAAGAGTTATCAAATACTCTCTTGTAAATATATCTCCACTATAACTCTTTTTGAGCTTCGTCTCTATTTCGCTTAGTTTTATCTTTGGATTTAGTTCTTCATAGATATCTTTTAGCAAGTCAATATTTAGAGAGTTTAGTTGCTCTTTTTTACTCTTTGCTCCACTTTTTTTCATAAGAGCTAGAAGCAATTTTTCTCTCTTTAGCAAGAAAGCATCTTGGCTTTTATCATATTGTGGGGTAATCTTTAGAGCTATTTTTGGACGCTTAATCATTATTTTTAAGATGCTATCAAGCTTTTCTCTCTCTGGCGGCAAAAGTGTGGCAAGTCCCGCTTCAAACTCTATATACTCTAATTTTTCTCCATCAAGCCCCATCATTGAGCCTAAAAACTTAAACGGAGATGCCACTGCTTTTACTATTAGGTTTGTAAATGTTTTTAAGACCATCGCACCATATTTAAAATCAGGCGCATCTACATCGCCCTCAACTGGCATATCTATATCTATAACTCCCTCACTATCTTCTAAAAGCGCTATCGCAAATCCAAGAGGTAAGACAGTAATGTTTTCATCTTCTATTTTTTGCCCTAGTTTTATCTTTTTTATGATGATGGAATTTTTGCCTAAAAGATTTGAGTCAACTATTTTATAATCTAACTCTAAAAATAATTTCCCCTCTTCTATCTTATATCCAGCAAAGTTAGCGCTATATCCGCTAAGGGCATTTAGCTCTAAGTTTCTAAAGTTAAAATCCAAATCCAAGTAGTTTTTAGGGTTTGAGCTATCAACAGATCCACTAAGCTTAGTGGAGCCATACTTATCTACTTCTCCTGCTACATCAACATAACTAATCTCTCTATCTTGATTTGAGATAGCATAAACAACCCCGTTTAAGTCATGTATATCTGTTTTAAACTCAAGAGGCAGAGACAAGTCTTCAAATTTTGCACTCCCAGATGCTATATTTAGCTTCATGATTTTAAAATCAAACTTAGCCTCATCGCTATGTTTTTTATCCTCAACACTGGGCATCTCTACTTCTTGTTGCTTCTCTTCTTCGCTCTGTCTTACTAAGCCTGCAAAGTTTAAAATTTTTTCTCTGTTTATAATTGCCTTTACGTAAAAGCCATCTAGATTAAGCTCACTTACATAGACTCTATCTGGCTTCATTTCATACTCAAATGGAGCAAGTTGCATCTTAGTAAAAGAGAGAAGTGTTGAGTTGTCTCTTAAGTCGTTTAAGAAAAACTCTTCAACACCCAAGATGCCAGTAACTCTCAAGTCTGGTTTGTCATCACTTTTTTCATACTCTACTTTTGAGTCTAGATTTAGATAGCCCTCCTTTAGTTCAAGGTAGGTTATTTTTTGCAGATAGGGGCTAAACTCTCCTAAAGATATCTTGTTAAGTTTGAGGTCTGATTTTTGTTTTAGTGGAGTGTGTCTTAACTCTCCTTTAGAACTAAGATTTCCTCCCTTATTTAACGAAGCACTCACATCATACTTTAGCCAACTATTCTCTTTTGAGTCTATATCGTAAGCGTTAATATTTATCCTACTTAGCTCAGTTTTAAGAGTTGGCTCTAAACTCTCATCCTTAAAACTAACTCTTGCATCACTTAGTGCAAAGTGCCCTAGTTTTACTCTAAAGTTTGTTGCGTTGCTATCTTCTTTTATCTCTGGTTTGGCATCCTCTTTTGAGGCTTTAACTTCCACTAAGTTCTCAAGATTAAGGCTTGCATCTTTGTGCATAAGTGCAAAAATATTTAGACCATCTAGTTTAGTTTTTTTGATATCTATCTCTTTTGTTTGACCATTAAACTCAAGAGCTAAAACTCCAAAATTATCAAATTCCAAGAGTTTTTCATCTGTACTTTTTTTATGGAGGGAGAAGTTTGAGAGATTTAAGTTTGTATCATTAAGATTTA
This sequence comes from Sulfurimonas sp., assembly GCA_028684815.1. Classification (GTDB taxonomy): domain Bacteria; phylum Campylobacterota; class Campylobacteria; order Campylobacterales; family Sulfurimonadaceae; genus Sulfurimonas. The sequence continues at coordinate 9,494 of JAQUFE010000017.1, read as the reverse complement.
CCTGCATCTCATCATCTCTGCTCACAAGGCTTAAGTTCGCATCAAAACCAAAGATGGCACTCTTTAAGTCCAAGTCATAGATGCTAAGTGCATCATTTGCCGCTTCGTCAATATATGGTTTAAACTTAACAATATCAAGCGCGCTACACTTCATCTGGCTCTTAATATCCAAAATATTATGCTTTATCTCTCCGCTAGAATGACAAACAAACTCCTCATTTAACTGTAAGTCAAGCTTATAAGTTAGTGCATCTACTCCAGCTAAACTAAGATTTTTAACATATAGATTTAAGTCATTTAGTTTTGTCTCTACACTTACTTTCTCATCCATAAAGTCAATCTTGATTTGCTCTAATGCTATCTCATCTACAAGAGCATTCCAAGGTTTTGTTTCCTTTGCATCTTTAGTTTGCGCCTCCTCATCTGAAGCACTAGATGCGAAGGATGTTTTTACATACTCACTCCAGTCAAACTCTCCATCTTTTTCTCTTTGAACTTTTAGATGCAAAGACTCTAGTGCTAAGTTTTTGATGCGGATATCTTGAAGCATTGGCTTTATAGTTACACCACTTAGTAAAAAATGTTCCAGATTTAAAATATCTTGATACTTGCTTTTTGGTTTTAGTCTTAATTTATCTACATAGATCATAAGCTCATCAATGCTTGTTGCATTTAAATCATCAAGATTGAAGTAGTACTGTGCACTAAAAGCTACCTTTCCATCTGCAACTTCAAGATTTAAGTGATCCTGAAAATATTTCCACTGAGAGTAGAGTTTACTAGCTTCAAACTCTACACTTCCCTTTATCTCAAAAGGCTTTATGCTAAGGAGCTCGCTCTTTATATCTAAAAATCCACCATCACCTAAACTCGTGTAAAATCTAATATTAGCATCGCTTGTTCTAAGGTTTTTTGTATCGATATTTTCTAGATTAAAACCTATGTTTTCAAATGAGAATTCAAAGGGCGTCTCATTTGTATAGTCCTCATAGTCTAAGCATCCAGAAGCTATAGAAACCTTGCCTAAAATAATCCTAGGAATAAAGCCCTCACCCGACTCTTTTTCTTCTTGCTCCTCTCCCTTTTTAACTATAGATGCAAGATTTATAGTCCTATCTTTTGCATATACGAGGGATATTTTTGGTCTTTGCAGTAACAGACTTTTGACATGAATAGCAGGCTTATAGAGTGAGGAGGGATCTAGATTTATATCCAATGATGTTAAAGAGAAGAGATGCTTTTGCTCCAAATCTCTAAGCGTAAGTTCATCAACAATAAGCCTAAATGTAAATGGATTAAAGTAGATGCTCTCTATACTAAGCTTTGCATTTAACTCTTGTTCGACTGTTTTTTTAAGTTGTGATTTTAGTATAGGGGGAGCGGCAAAAAAGCCAACTAATGTGTAAGTGACAAATAAAGCTACTAAGATTTTTTTAGTTTTAGCAAACATATAAAGACTCCAAAAAGTTACCTTTTTGGAGTCTATCTTATTTGGCTTTAAAAGCTAATTATTTTCCTTTAATGATATCCGAACGAGGGAAGACAAAAGTTGACTTTCTAAATACAACAACTCTATCTTCATGCCCAAGAGCATAAGCACGGATAGTGATAGGGATAACAGTATCTTGTCTGCTATCATCAACGAGCATCTCTGTAGTTCTTAGAACTACTATCTCTTTCTTTTTAACACCAGGGACTGCTGTAAATTCACCTTTTGGTTTCTCTATAGTAATCTTACCTTCCATTCCCTCAGGAGGAATAATCTCAAAGAAAAACTTCATCTCTTCATTTTCGGTATTTTGAAGTAAAAATTCATAAGCATTTTCAACTCTAAACTCACCATCATCAAAATGTTTTACAGAGTAAAGGCGTGTCTCTTTGTTTATGTTTAAAAGCATGTGCTCTTTTGTACTTCCCATCATCCCTAGTATTATCATAATAACAACTAAAAGACCCATATATGCGAGTATTTTTGTACGGAAAAATTGTGTTTTACCTTTTTGCTCTACTATCTCATAGTCACTAGACCATGTTATAAGTGATGGTTTTCCTAGCTTGCCCATAACAGTAGTACAAGCATCCACACACTCTAGACAGTTTATACACTCTAGTTGAAGACCTTTACGAATATCAATGTGAGTCGGACAAACAGTTACACAACTCTCACAAGCCGTACACTCAGCATGAGGCTCATTTACTTGAATATCTTTTTGTTTTGTATAGAGCTTGTTTCCATTTTCATCATAGATGTTTCCACCTCTATGCATATTATAAAGAGCCATAACAGTGTGCTCATCATATAAAACTGACTGAATTCTTGAGTATGGGCATACATAGATACAGAAGTCTTCTTTTAAAAATACTATGTCATATATAAGAAAAGCTGCAATACCTATAACTGAACCAAAGAGCGTCCAGTGATTAGTAAAGTCTCCAAGATAGGTAAAAAAATCTTCAGGCGGAACGAAGTACCACAAAAAGTTTGACCCAGCGATAAGCGCAAGTGCAGTCCATAGTAAAATAGCCACAGCTTTTTTTACTTTGTTTTGCATCTTACTCATATCTGGATCTTGCTGTTTATTTTTGATGCGTTTTCTAAGTCCTAGTAGCTTTGTCTCTATCAAATCTCTATAGATAACCCTAAAAACCGTCTGCGGACAAACCCAACCACAAAAGACACGACCACCCATTACAGTCATACCAAATATCCCTAAAAAAAGTAACATTAATAAAAAAGGCATCAAATATAACTCTTGCATGTCAAACTGAACAAATGCAAGATGCAGTTTTAGTTTATCAAAACTTAGTAAGAAGAAATGATTTCCATCTATTGTAATCCACGGCAACACTAACGCGACTATTGTTACCATTGCATATAGATAGTAGCGTTTAATTCTCCACGATGTCGGTATAGTTATACCACTGTTTTCTTTGCTCATAAGAGACTTCCTTTGATTCACTTGCAGTAAAAAACTATTTTTACTGTTAACATATTTCATATTGTGAAAGCATTATAGCAAATGAAAGTTTAGTTTTTATTTAATTTATTCTTATAATTACTATAATATTTTCAAATGAAGTTATCAAAAGTCTTATTTATGCTTATATTGGTTAAAATAACTTCTAATTTTACTTTAAAAGATTTTCATGAATACAAAAAAATATATCTTAGAAACTATAAAAAAACGTCCGCTTATCATTGATGGCGCTATGGGAACGCAGCTTCAGCTCTATGACAAAGAGATTCCAAAAGAGGCATGGGAAGAAAATGAGGGCTGTAATGAGCTTTTAAATGTAACTTGCCCTGAGATTTTAAACAAGATTTACGATGGTTATCTAAGTGCTGGTGCTGACTTTATCACAACAAACACTTTTGGCTCTTTTGCTTGGGTTTTGGATGACTACGACATTGCTCATCGCGCTTATGAGCTAACTTATGCAGGTGCTAAACTTGCAAAGACTCAGTGCGAGAAGTTTTCAACTCCCTCACATCCTCGTTTTTGTTTAGGCACCATAGGGCCTGGAACAAAACTTCCATCACTCGGGCACATAACCTATGATGAGATGCATAAGGGTTACACAGAGATTGCACTCGCTCTCATTGATGGCGGAGTTGATGTTTTTCTACTTGAGACTGCACAAGATCCACTTCAGATAAAAGCCGCATTGCACGCTTGTGAGGAAGTATCTAAAGAGAGAGGCGTAAAGATTCCTATCATGGTATCTGTCACTATCGAGCTTAGCGGAACTATGCTCATCGGCACAGATGCAAATACAATTGCAACTATCTTAGAGCCTTTTGATATTTTATCTTTAGGTTTTAACTGCGGAACGGGACCTGAACAAGTTCTCAAACATGTAAGAACTCTAAGTGAGGTTTGGCATAAACCTATAAGCATCCATGCAAACGCAGGACTTCCACAAAACCGCGGAGGTGTAACTTACTACCCAATGGGACCAGATGAGTTTGCAAACAAGCAAGAATCATTTTTAGACTTTGATGGAGTTAGTTTTTTAGGTGGATGCTGTGGAACTACGCCTGAGCATATCAAAACACTTGTAGAGAGAGTAAGTGTGAAAAAGCCAAAAGCACCAAGTGGTTCTCATCCAAACTCTATCGCATCTCTATTTAACACCACAACTCTCATACAAGAGCCAGCTCCACTTCTGATGGGAGAACGCTCAAACGCGACTGGTTCAAAAGCCTTTAAAGAGCTTCTCTTAGCGGAGGATTATGAGGGAACTCTAAGTGTCGCTCAGCAACAAGTTCGCGCAGGCGCTCACGTTATAGATGTAAACGTAGGCTTTGCTGGTCGTGATGAGACAAAAGATATGAACGCAGTTATAGGAATGTACAACCAAAAAATCTCACTCCCGCTTATGCCAGATTCCACACAAACTACTGGCTTAGAGACTGCTCTTAAAAACATAGGCGGTAAGCCCATCTTAAACTCTGTAAACCTTGAAGATGGTGAGCCAAAGTTTGATGAAGTGTGTAAATTAGCGAAAAAATTTGGAACTAGCTTAGTCTGTCTTACTATTGATGAAATTGGTATGGCAAAAACTATTGAGAAGAAACTTGAGGTTGCAGACAGAATCATAGACTTAGCGACCAACCGTCATGGCATCAAAAAAGAAAATTTGATTTTTGATGTTTTAACTTTTACGCTAGCAAGTGGAGATGAAGAGTACTGGGATGCTGGGATAAACACCATAGAAGCCATCAGAGAGTTACGCAAAAAACACCCCCAAGTGAGTGCAACTTTAGGACTCTCGAACATCTCTTTTGGACTCGATAAAGATGCAAGACCCTACTTAAACTCTATGTTCTTGCATCACTGCATCGAGGCGGGTCTAACTTCTGTTATCATAAATGTCCAACATATCATTCCACTAAACAAAATCAGCGAAGAAGATCAAGAGATTTGTGATGACTTGATTTTTAATCGCAAACCAAATGGACAAGCTCTCTTTAACTTTATAGAGCACTTTAGTACAAAAGAAGCTGTTGATAATGATGCTGTAGATGAGGCTTATCTTGCGATGAGCAGTGAAGAAAAGATCGCAAAACTTCTTATGGACGGCGATAAAGATAGGATGATTCCTCTTGTTGAAGAGGCTCGTCATACTATCGCGCCTGAGAAAATAGTAAATGAGATTCTTATAGATGCCATGAAAGTTGTAGGCGAACTCTTTGGCTCTGGTCAGATGCAACTTCCTTTTGTTCTCCAAAGTGCAGAAACTATGAAAAAAACAGTTGACCACCTTCAGCCACATCTCCCAAAGGTCCAAAAAGAGGCAGATACAACTCTAGCTCTTGGAACGGTAAAGGGCGATGTGCATGATGTGGGTAAAAATCTTGTAGATATCATCCTCTCAAACAATGGCTACAAAGTAGTAAATCTTGGTATCAAGGTGGATTTAGATGCCTTTATGCAGACTATGAAAGATGGGCACATTAGCGCACTAGGGATGAGCGGACTACTCGTTAAATCAACTCAAGTTATGAAAGAGAATCTTGAAATTTTAAAATCACACGATATCAAAATTCCCATACTTCTAGGCGGTGCAGCACTTACGCGTTCTTTTATAGATGACTTTTGCCGCCCTATCTACGATGGACCAATCTTTTACTGCAAAGATGCCTTTGATGGAGTGACTGCGATGAGCCGTATAGAGGCTGGAAACTTCGATACAGACCTACATGGCAAAGACAAAGAAGAAAAAGTAGTTAAAGAGGTAAAAGAGATAATCATCCCACCATTTAGAGAGCTTAAGATGCCATCTCGTGATGTAGTTGTTCCAACTCCTCCATTTTGGGGAAGAAGAGAGTTAAAACTCACCCCATCACAAATAGAGATGGCATTTGAGTGGATAAACCACAAACTTCTCTTTAAGGCTCGTTGGGGCTATAGTTCAAAAGGGATGACAAAAGATGAGTATCAAAAACAGCTAGATGAAGTTGTTTGGCCAGCATATGAAAAACTTAAAAAGCAGTTTATAGATGAAAAACTATTTGAACCAACTATCCTTTATGGCTACTGGCCTTGTAGAAGTGATGACAACACTATTCATATCTTTGATGAGAGTGAGGGCTATAACTCACCTCATGAAGTAAACCGTGAGCCTTTAGAAGACGTTATACCTAGAGCCATAAAAGACTTCTCATTTCCAAGACAGAGCAAACAACCACACCGTGCACTAAGCGACTTTTTCCATAGTGATAGACATGATGTTATAGCTCTTACTTGTGTAAGTGCTGGTGCAAAACTAAGTGAGGCTGAGAGAGAGATTTATGATAGAGGCGAATACACTCTTTACTACCAGTTTCACGGTCTTGGAGTTGAGTTAGCTGAAGCTTTAGCTGAGATTGCACATAAGCAGATTAGACTCGACTTAAATATCTCTGATGGTGAGGGAAGTAGTTTGAGCGATGTTAGGATGAACAGATATCAGGGGAGTCGTTACTCTTTTGGATATGCGGCTTGTCCTGATTTGGAACTTAACCGTCCGCTTTTTGATTTGTTAAAACCTGAGGAGTTTGGGATTGAACTGAGTGAGACTTTTCAAATCCACCCAGAACAATCTACTAGTGCACTAGTAGTCTATCATCCAAATGCGACATATTACAATGTATGATAAGAGAAAAAGGTGAGTGTCTCAAGTTCACCTTTTTCTTCTTAAGCGTGCATTCTACACTCTAGAAGTGTAAAAAAAATGTGCAAATCCACACTTTTTATCTTCGTCTATAACTAAGTGCTTCAAAGATATGGTTCTTTACTATATCTTTGCTTTTGTCTAAATCTGCTATGGTCCTAGCTACTTTTAAGACTTTGTTTATACTTCTAAAGGAGAGTCTGAATCTATCAACCGCCATCTCCAAAGTCTCTTTTGCCTCAGCATCTAAGATGCAATACTTCTCAATCTCACTATCTTTTAGTTTCGCATTAAAAGAGTCTTGACCTCTTTTACTTCTAAAGATATGAGCTTCAACAACTTTTCTATGAAGCTCTTTTGAGGTAAAACTACTCTTATCATCACTCTTCACATTTTGCATCACCACACAAAGATCTAACCTATCTAAAAATGGTTCAGAGAGTCTATTTTTATATCTTTGTATCTCTAACTCATTGCATCTACACTCTAGGTTTGCATCTAAGAGATTTCCGCAAGGACAGGGATTCATAGCGCCAATAAAGAGAAAATCACTTGGATACTCTACTTTAGAGTTCACTCTTGAGATTCTGATGCGATTGTCTTGCATCGGCTCCCGCAAAGCTTCCAAAACCACCTTAGAAAAATGAGGAATTTCGTCAAAAAACAAGATGCCATTGTGAGCCAAACCAACTTCCCCTATCTTTGCTCGGTGTGAGCCTCCACCAAACACGCTCGCAAGGGTAGACGTGTGATGAGGGCTACGCATATTTCTATGTGGTTTAAACTCAATCTCTTGCATCTCTAAAGCTTGGAGTTTAGCAACATCAAGTATCTCATCGCTTGTCATGGGAGGAAGTATGTATCTAAGCCTTTTTGCTATCATGCTCTTTCCGCATCCTGGGGAGCCTTCAAAGAGAATGTTGTGAAACCCAGCAGCGGCAATAAGAGCTGCTCTTTTAGCGATATCTTGCCCTTTTACATCTGAAAAATCTTCCGCGTAATCATGAGAGTAGTAATACTTCTCCCCTTTTAGCTCGTAAAAAGGGTATTCTATTTGTGACTGTTCTATGCTCGGAGTCGCACTCTCTTGATTTTTAAGAAGTATTATCGCATCTTGGAGCGACTTTACTCCATAGAACTCAATATCTGGAATCTTAGAGAGTTTTTCTAAACTCTCAAAAGGCACTATCGCCTTTTTCACAACTCTCTGGTTTGCTAATGAGAGCATAAGAGGATAGAGTTGGATATTTTCTTTTACAGCCCCATCGAGCCCAAGTTCTCCAAAAACAAACCACTCACTAAAATCACTCTCTTCACTATCAAGCGCCACCATAAGAGCGATGCTAAGATCAAACTGACTCCCCTCTTTTTTAAGGTCACTAGGAGCTAAGTTTATAGTGATGCGTTTTGGAGGAAAGCTAAACTCATTACTAAGTAGTGCTGACTTTACTCTATCTTTTGCTTCATTTATAGATGCAGAGGCAATTCCCACAATAGTAAAAGAGGGAAGTCCCTTTGTAAGAGTAGACTCAACATGAACAAGCTTTGCATCTATCCCCTCATAAGTAGCACAAGAGACCATTTTCATAATACTTTTCCTTAAAAATCTAATGGGCTTATAACTTTAGCCTTGTTCATCTCGCTCACAACATGAGTATATATCATGGTTGTCTCAACGCTTTTATGACCTAATAGTTCTTGAATGCTTCGCAAATCTATACCCGCTTGAAGTAGATGCGTAGCATAAGAGTGTCTAAAGATATGTGAAGTTACGCGCTTGTTTAGGTTTGCTTTTTGGGATGCTACTTTTATGTTTCGTCCAAGCGTTTTAGGATGAACATGATGTCTTCTTTCTTTACCTGTTCTTGGATCACGAGAGATTTTATTCATAGGAAACAGAAATTGCCACTTTGTTTGGCTTTTAGAAGAGGGATACTTTTTTTCTAAAGCATAGGGAATATAAACAGTGCCATAGCCTTCTTTTAAATCTTGTGTATGGATTTGTGTTACTACTTCAACTTGCGACAGCAACTGTTGCTTTAACTTTAAAGGTAGTGGCACCGTTCTGTCTTTTAAAGATTTAGAATCCCAAATATAGATTTTATCAAATCCAAAATCAATATCTTTTATCCTCAAACTTAGTGCTTCATTCATACGAAGTCCGCAACCGTACATAAGATGGACAAGTAAACTGTAGTCTTTGTTTATAGATGCCAACACACCCAGCACCTCTTCTTTGGTCAAGACAACTGGTATGTGTTTTCTCTCTTGTGCTCTTAGAGCTTGAATATTCCACTCACTCATATCAACACCTAGAACTTCTCTATATAGAAATAAAATAGCACTAAAAGCTTGGTTTTGAGTCGTTGGTGAAACTTTACTTTTTGTTGCTAGGCTAGTAAGATATTGTTCTATTTCTACTTTACCCATCTCTATGGGATGTCTTTTGTTATGAAATAAAATATAGCATTTAATCCAATGCACATATGTTTTTTCTGTAGACATACTGTAATGTTTAAACCTTATCTTTTCACGAACAATGTCTAAAAGTTTCTTTTTTACTTCCATAATATACACCTCACACTTAAGGGACATTTTGTCCTTTTAATGGATTATTTTAAAAATAACACAACACTTTGTCCAAATAACAACTGATTTCAGTATAAAAGGACATCAATAATTTAAGCATAGTAATAAAATAAATACAAAATATGAAAAAATATGACAATTTGTCATGAAATTAGCTATATTTTCAGTTTAAAGCGGACATATTAAATGTATCTTTAATAATTAAATTAATAGTTGTTTGTGCTATAATGTTCCTTGAATAATTAGTT
>JAQUFE010000094.1 GCA_028684815.1 Sulfurimonas sp. | reverse complement strand
AGCTCATCTTTACTAGCTGTATTTATATCTACTGCTGCAAACAACATACTAAATCCTAAAATAACCATAGCTAAAATCTTCATTTTAACTCCTTTTTTCTGATTTATTTTAGTATATAATAATAATTTATCTCATCAAAATCTACTTATTAATATTTAAATATATTTGCAAAAGATTACTATTTGTTACTATTAGTTTAGCTGATGGTTAAATTCTGGGACTATCTCTTTTAGCTTTTTTAGTTTATCACTACTGCTTAAAAGCTCTTGAATATCTCTATTTAGCTTATCTATATCATAAACAGTAGGCCGAGCCACAGTTATAGACTCATACTCTGTTTGACAATCGGTATCATCTATAAGTAACTCTTCATATAGCTTTTCACCAGGGCGAAGTCCACTAAACTCTATCTCTATATCTTTCTTGCCACTTAGTTCTATCATCTTCTTAGCTAAATCTACTATCTTTATAGGTTTGCCCATATCGAGGATAAATATCTCTCCACCACTTCCAATAGCCCCAGCTTGAAGCACTAATTCACAGGCTTCGGGGATAAGCATAAAGTATCTTGTTATGTCAGGATGCGTAACTGTTATGCTTTGCCCTTTTTCTATTTGAGACTTAAACTTAGGAATAACACTACCGCTGCTACCTAGTACATTTCCAAATCTCACAGCAACTATGTCTGTAGAACTTCTTTTAGCATTATCTGTAGATGAACTTTCTAAAGAATTTTCAGATGAACTTCCTAAAGAATTTTCAGATGAATTTCCTAAAGAAACTTCGGATAAATTTTCTAAAGAATTTTTAGATAAATTTTCTAAAGAAACTGCATTCGCGTTTTGTGCATAGAGTTCACAGATTCTTTTTGTTGTTCCCATAACATTTGTAGGTCTTACTGCCTTATCTGTAGAAATAAGCACAAACTTCTCAACTTTATGCTTTATAGAGATATCTACTGTATTTTTAGTACCAACGATATTATTAACTATAGCCTCATCAATATTTGCCTCAACCAATGGAACATGTTTATATGCAGCCGCATGGATTACAATTTGCGGTTTATGTAGCTCAAATGTAGCATCAATGGCATCTCTATTTATTACACTTTGCATCACGCAAACTATCTCAACCTTTGTAATCTCTTCTGCAACTCTATAGAGGTTGTACTCACTATTATCTAAGAGTATAAGTTTTTTAGCACCAAATTTTTCACACTGTCTTGCTATCTCACTACCGATGCTTCCACCTGCACCAGTAATAAGTATAGTTTTTGCTTTTATAAAGCTCTCTATCTTTTTTTTATCTAAATCTTGAGGATTCCTTGCCAATAAATCTTCAACACTTATATTTTGAAGCATAGGGGCATAATTTTTATCTTTAAGAATTTCTTGAATTGTAGGAAGTATTTTTATCTCTTTAAAGTAGTTATTTAGTGTCTCGTGAATATTTTTAACTCTCTCTTTAGGAGCTGTAGGGATTGCAATAACTAGTAATTCGTACTCTTTTGCCTCTCCCATCAACTCTTTAAGTTTTGACCTAGATACAACCTTTACTCCATCAATACTTCTTCCTTGTATAGCTACATCATCATCTACAAAGTATTTTACTCTATACTCGCTATTTCTAAATTCATCTTTTAGTTTATTTCCTGCCTTTCCAGCTCCATATATTACTAGAGATTTAGTTTTAGGAATCCCACTCCTGTTAATATAAAAATAATATGTATACATTGAAAAGGTAAAAGCGACCAAATAAAATGAGGCTTCGGATAACATAAATGCAATCCTTACCTCTCCATAAAAAATCACTATGCTTATTAGCGTAGGTATTGCAACGACTATAGTTTTTATTAAGAATGTTTTTTGAGTAGATTTACTCCAAGAGAGCGAATAGTCTTTATATATGAAGATTGAAGTTAAAACCCTTAGAATAATTATTGTTAAAGCAAAGTTCCACTCAAACTTAAGGTGAAAAATAAATGAAGTCCACCAAACAGTTACAAAAGTGAGCGTGATTATTATCAAAAAGTTTAATGCTCTTTTATCTAATAATATCAATGTTACCTTCCATATATTGAATTCTATGATTCATTTTTTATCCTTTAAATATTTAATATTTATTTAGGGTTGTAGTATATCAAAAAGGCAGTATATAACTGCTATTTAAAGCTCTTTTTCTTATCCACAAACTTCATTGCGGCATATAATAATGCTAAACTTAAGACAAAACTAATGGCTATATTTGATATAAAATAGACTAAGGAAAAAATGATAATGTTTAATGCAAATGCATATAGCGTAACTCTACTATGACTCCATCCAGATTGAGTGAGCCTTTGATAGGCATGTTTTTTATGAGCTTGACTAAGCATCTCGCCATTTAACTTTCTTCTCACTAAGGTAAGCGTCGCATCAAACCAAAACAGAGCATATAGCGTGATCCAAACCCAAAAATTTGAAGGTTCTTGATTTGCATAGTATATAGTGATTATTGCTATGGTATATCCAAGAAGTGTGCTTCCAACATCTCCCATAAATATCTTTGCTTTATGCCAGTTCCAGTATAAAAACCCAAGTATCGATACACCAAGTACCACAAAATGTGCCCCACCAAATAAAATAAATCCTGCTAGACTTAAAAATATAAATTTCATAGCTAGATAGGAATCTATTCCATCTATAAAATTAGTGAGATTTATATACCACAGTATCAAAAGCATCGCAAATATGGAGGTAATAATAGGATTTGATATATCAAAGATGCCAAAAGTGAGAGTGTTAAATCCACCTATTATGTATAGTCCTACAAAACTTACAAGCGTAAAAATTATCATTCTTGTCTTTGGTTTTAACTCAACTATATCATCTACCAAACCAACAACTGCGATAACTACCCCACATAAAAGGGCATAAAATAGATTAGGCTCTATTTGATTTGTAAAGTATAGATAGATCAAACCTATAAACCAAGTGAGCGCTACTGCTATACCTCCACCATGAGGAGTAGCAACTGTATGTGAACTTCTTTCATTTACTTCTGCTACAAG
>JAQUFE010000016.1:45627-48772 GCA_028684815.1 Sulfurimonas sp. | reverse complement strand
TAAAGTGTTTAAATATTATATGTGTGTTAAGTAGATTTTAGAGAGTTTAATACACACTTTGTGAGTTAAATGTTGCATATAGTACTTAACACACAAAATGTAGCTTAAGCGGAGGGGTTTTTTATGGAAGTTAAAAAGAAATTGTTGGACATAGTAAGAGATAAGATTCGTTTTAAACACTATAGTTTCTCAACTGAAAAAACTTATGTGCATTGGATTAAGCATTACATCTTATTTCATCACAAAAAACATCCCATCGAAATGGGTAAAGCAGAAATAGAACAGTACCTTACTAAGTTAGCGGTAAAAGACAGAGTTTCGCCAACGACTCAGAACCAGGCTTTTAGTGCTATCTTATTTTTATACAAAGAGGTGCTTGGTGTTGATATAAGCGAGTGGAATATTCAGGCATTTCGTTCTCAAGAAAGAAAACATATACCAGTTGTGCTTACAAAAGATGAAGTGAAAAGAGTACTACAAAATATACCTATGGACTATAGTGTTATAGTACATCTTATGTACGGATGTGGGTTAAGAATGAATGAGGCTTTAAATCTCAGAATAAAAGATATTGATTTTGGATATGAAAAAATATATATTTGGGATTCAAAATCTTTAACAGACAGAACTATCCCTCTTCCTAAAAAGCTAAAAGAGCAGCTCTTAGCCCAAGTTAGGCTAGTTGAAAAGCTGCATAAAAATGATATAGACAATGGTTTTGGAAGTGTTTATTTACCTTACTCTTTAGAAAAAAAATACCCATCAGCAAAGTATGAAACCAAATGGCAGTACCTATTTCCTATGAAAAACATATCTAAAGACCCAAGAACACATGAAAAAAGAAGACATCACATCCATCCACAAACTTTAGGACGAAACATAAAAGTAGCATCTCAAAAAGCAAACCTAAACAAGCGTGTAACTTCACATATTTTTAGACACTCTTATGCTACGCATCTACTACAAGCTGGCATAGATCTCAGAAGTATACAGGAGCTTTTAGGTCATAAAAGTGTTGAGACAACTATGATATATACTCATGTAGTGAGTGAGATGAACAAGGCTAAAGTCATAAGCCCTTTGGATTTCTAGACTTTTTTCCCATTTTAACAAAGACTATCGCAATTGCTATCCCTACAAATATCGCAGCTATACTAACTGCGATAAAAGTAGCCGATACTGGCTCTGTGAAGTTAGGCATTTACAACTCTTGCACATCTTTGGCATGTCTCATTTTCACTAGATGCTTGGTATTTCCAACATCTTGGGCATTTGTGAGCAGTTGCTTTTGAGATGGTAAATGAGTCATCTCCAACTTTGAAGTCTCCTAAAGACTCATTTGCATCTTCATCAGAGACTTTTGAGACTACAAACCAGTCTTCTGCGTCGTTTGAGTCCATGTCGAGAATCGCTTTTGAGTCACATGAGATTACCAGCTCTAGAGTGTTTTTGATGACTTTTTCTTTTTTTAGTGCATCTACTATAGTTGCAAAACTCTCTCTTGCTTTTACCATGTACTCTTCATTAAACGATGTCTCTATCTCTTTTATCTCCTCATAAACCATATCAAAGATACTAGTCGCATCTCCTTTTATGATAGCAGGAGCATTCTCTACAATCTCATCTGCTGTATATGTAAGTATTGGAGCTACTAAAAGAAGCATCGACTTTGTGATGATAGCCATCGCACTTTGAGATGCTTTTCTCTTTTTGTCACTTTTTGCATTACAGTAGAGAGAGTCTTTTGTCATATCTATATACATGCCACTTAACTCATTTACTATAAAGTTGTTTAGAAGACTCATGCCATGAACATAGTTGTACTCTGAAAATGACTTATGAGCGTTGTTAAAAACCTCTCTTGCCACGCTTAGTATCCATCTGTCAAGCTCTCCCATCTCAGAATATGGGCTTAGAACTTCAAGGTCGTTGATATTTGCAAGCATGATTCTAAAAGTATTTCTGAGCTTTCTATAGTTTTCAGAGTTTTGTTTTAAGATGCCATCAGAGATTTTCAGGTCACTTTGATAGTCGCTAGATGCTACCCAAAGACGAAGTATCTCACTTCCATACTCTTTTAAAACTTTCTCAGGAGCAACTACATTGCCCTTTGATTTTGACATCTTCTCACCTTTTTCATCGACTGTGAAACCGTGAGTTAGGACTCCTTTGTAAGGCGCTTTGTGCTCAACTGCAGCACTTAAAAACATAGAAGATTGAAACCAGCCACGATGTTGATCACTTCCCTCTACATATAAGTCAGCTGGATATTCTCCAGCATCGTAGTTGCGAGACTTTAAGACACTATACCAAGTAGATCCACTATCAAACCAAACATCTAAAATGTCTGTAACTTTTTCAAGCTCATCAGCCTTGTAGCCGCTTCCAGGATATAAAAGTTCTTCTATGCTCATCGAGTACCAAGCATCACTTCCTTGCATCTCAAATATCATAGCAACAAAGTTCAAAACCTTCTCATCAAAGATAACTTCACCAGTTTTTTTGACTCTAAAAAATGCGATAGGCACACCCCAATCTCTTTGGCGAGAGATACACCAGTCAGGGCGATTTGCTACCATTGACTCTAGTCTTTTTTTACCTGTTTTAGGATAAAAAAGAGTCTTTTCAACTTCACTAAGTGCGATCTCTCTTAGAGTTTTGTCTTGTGTCTTTGGCTTTTCATCTACAGAGATAAACCACTGCTTTGTTGCACGAAAGATAAGCGGAGTATGACTTCTCCAGCAGTGTGGATATGAGTGTTTAAACTTTGAGTTATAAAGTAGGGAATCACCTAAAAGCTCTAAGATTTTATCATCACACTTAAAGATGAGTTGACCTACAAACTCTTCTGGGTTTGGAAGAAGTTTCTCTTTTACTAGAGTCTCATCAAAACATCCAGTCTCATCAACTGGCATAAGAACTTCTAAGTCGTACTTTAGTCCAACTCTGTAGTCATCCTCGCCGTGTCCTGGTGCCGTGTGAACACAACCAGTTCCACTATCCATCATGACATGTTCGCCTAAAACTACTCTAGAAGTTCTACCGTTTAGTGGATTTATAGCTTTTTTGTTCTCTAAAGTTTTTGGGTCTATCTCTTTAGCTATTTCGCCTTTTACAACTCCTAACTCAAGTAGTGATTCGTGCA
>JAQUFE010000016.1:0-45527 GCA_028684815.1 Sulfurimonas sp. | reverse complement strand
GTGTTTCCGTTTGCATATGGAGGGCCATCGTGCAGAGTAAAGCTAGGTGCATCTTTGCGGTTAGCTTTCATCTTTTCATAGACTTTGTTTTTATCCCAAGCGGCATATCTTAAAGGCTCGTTGTTTACTAGATTGCCTCTCATGGCAAAGTTTGTAGTAGGTAAAAGTAGTGTCTCTTTGTAGTCCATCTGTACCCCATATATAGGGCATCTCTAAAAATACCCTGTAGATTAAATTTTTTTGGATTATATCTTCTGTGTCTTTAAAAGCTTCTTTAAAGCAGATTATGGTGCTATAATAAGCCGAATTAAATCTGATAAAAAGGCTATATTTAATGAAGCTGCATCTTATATTTATTGGCAATAAGTTTTTTTACAACACCTCACTCCAAGATTACATCATAAGAAAAGTTAGACAAAAGTGTGACTTTATAGACTCTATAACTTACTTCAAAGATACTGACAATTCACTTTTTTTGTATCTAGAACAAGAGATAAACACAAACAATAAGCTTCTTATTGTTACAACAAAGCAAAATTTCTCAACCATAGGAAAGCTTATCTGCACAGTTACAAGCGATAACCAAATCCTAAAAGACAATATGCTCATCCCATCAAACACATCAGCCTACGAAGATTATAGTTATCTCTTAGAGTATAAAGATGCCATCATTAATGTGCTTCATATAGATGAGATGCAAAAGATGCCAGAGGTCTTACTAACCGCTCAAGAAAATAGTGCAGTTGTTCATATCTTTGAGAAGAGTAGGGACGAAGCAAACACCATACTCGCTCCAATAGCTAAAACATTTGATGTTAGTATCGATGTGATAACTCTTATAGATGGATGGCTTAGAGTGGATATTGTGAGCAAAAAATATGGAGAGATATCAAAGTTTATAAACTCAGCAAAACAGCTATTACCAGAGAATCTTATAGCCGCTTCAAATATGACTCACTATATCATAGAGACACTCTCAAGAGCTCAAAAAACAGTTACTTTTGCAGAGAGTTGCACAGGTGGACTCCTATCTTACTACTTTACAAGAGAAAATGGAGCTTCAAAAATCTTAGATGGTGCATTGATTACTTACTCAAACTCTATCAAAGAAAATTGGCTTGCAGTAGATTCTGACATTTTAGAGAAAAATGGAGCTGTAAGTGCGGAGGTAGTAAAAGAGATGTGCGAAGGCGCTCTAAATGTTAGTAGTGCAGACTATGCATTAGCGGTTAGCGGCATAGCTGGAGATACTGGAGGAACTGAGTATAAACCAGTTGGAACTGTTTATGTGGGAGTAAGTTCTAAGACTCATCACGCTCATATGCATCTAAAATTGGACGGAGATAGGAATTATGTACAGAGACAAAGTGCGCTTTTTGCGATAAAAATGCTGATTTTAATAGATAAAGAGATGTTTTTCTAAATTTTATCAAAAATATCTTGACTTCTAAAATCTATTTGTCTATAATTTCGACCTCTTAACCATAAGAGGGTAAAGTCTTGTTAGCTCAGCTGGTAGAGCACGTCACTTTTAATGATGTGGCCGATGGTTCGAATCCATCACAGGACACCATTTTTTGATTATTTGCACTTCAGGTTTTAGTTCATGTACTATTTGTACACTTCACTAAAAACTTCAGCACAACTAATTCAAAAAACAAATATTGATAAATTCTTGATTTTTGTTTTAATCAAGGCAGGTTCTTGAGTGAGTGAGGAGCATAGTTTTACTATGTGACGAATGAGTGAAAGGTTACAGAGCCGAGTAAAGCAAAAAGCATAATTTAAATTTTTTCTTAATCAAGGAAAAAATTTACGAAGCATACTCTAGTATGTGAGTGGATTTTTGACGCCGAGTAAGGAATAAATTAGCGGTGGTAGTTCAGTTGGTTAGAATACCTGCCTGTCACGCAGGGGGTCGCGAGTTCGAGTCTCGTCCACCGCGCCATTTTTTGATTATTTGCACTCAAAACTTTGACTCATGTACTACAGTACACTTCGCCAAAGCTTTAAGCACAACTAATTCAAAAAAACAACAATACTAAGTTTTACTCAGCGTAAGGCTTATCGAACTTGTTCGATTTTAGTAGTAACAACTTGTTTAAAAAATGTGACAATTTAGTTCTTTGATATCTTAAAATATTGTTTAAAAAATGGGCGTTTAGCTCAGTTGGTAGAGCGCTACCCTTACAAGGTAGATGTCACTGGTTCGAGTCCAGTAATGCCCACCATTTTTTGATTATTTGCACTTCAGCTTTTAGCTCATGTACTTTCGTACACTTCGCCAAAAACTTCAGCACAACTAATTCAAAAAACAATATTATTGATAAATTCTTGATTTTTGTTTTAATCAAGGAAAAAAAGCGGTGGTAGTTCAGTTGGTTAGAATACCTGCCTGTCACGCAGGGGGTCGCGAGTTCGAGTCTCGTCCACCGCGCCATGTACATTATATGTACGCGAAACGAACAAAGTCCGTTTCACTACGTTAACACTAGGTTTTACTCAGCGTAAGGCTCATCGAACTAGTTCGATTTTAGTATTAACTACAAGATATATTTTTATTATTTGTACTAAAAATTTGATATTATGTCAAAACTTCAGCACAACTAATTTAAAAAACAAGTTTTGAAATCTTTTTCAAAACAAAAACCTATAAGCCTTATGTTTATGAAAGTGACCCTTTCGTCTAGTTGGCCAAGGACGCTATCACTTCATGGTAGAGACAGAGGTTCAAATCCTTTAGGGGTCGCCATTATTCTGGTGTCGTAAATAGTTTAAAGATGGGCGTTTAGCTCAGTTGGTAGAGCGCTACCCTTACAAGGTAGATGTCACTGGTTCGAGTCCAGTAATGCCCACCATTTTTTGATTATTTGCACTCAAAACTTTGACTCATGTACGAAAGTACACTTCGCCAAAGCTTTAAGCACAACTAATTCAAAAACAATTTTGATTATTCGCACCGAAACTTTCTGCTCACATACTATAGTATGCTTCGCCAAAACTTTAGGCACAACTAATTCAAAAACAATTTTTTCATCTTTGCATCTTAACCTTCAATTAATATACTACAGAAGCTTCGCCAAAACTTTAGGCACAATTAACTTCAAAAATAAGTTTTACATCTTCAAGTTCAATTTTTTAACTCACAATTAACACCTTATCACTCAAATTTTAACAAGACAAATCAACTTAGTAAACAAATCTCGCTCCTCTTAGTTTTACGCGCTTTTATATGATATAATTGCCGCATATTTAACAGTGGAAAAGTACTATATGCTCTCATCAGATGTAAGTTTTATACTTAACAACAAAGAAAATTTATTAACTCAAACATATTTTGAACTCCAAACATATTTTGAAAAAAAGTATGGTAAAAATACCGTTGTTTTTATGGAAATCGGTACATTTTTTGAGGTTTATGAAGTTAATAATGATGAGTTACAAGTTGGTAAAGCAAAAGAGATGGCTGAGCTTTTAAATATTCAGCTTACCAAAAAAAACAAAAGCATAGTTGAAAACTCAGATAGAAATCCACTCTTAGCTGGTGTTCCAGCAGTCTCTTTTGAGAGATATTTAAATCGCCTTATTCAAGAGCAAAAATACACCATCATCATCGTAAAGCAAAAAGGAAATCCTCCAAAAATAAGTAGATATATCTCACAAATTGTCTCGCCTGGGACTAATTTTGAGCATATTGTAGATAATGATGATAACTTCATCGTCTCTATCTTGGTTGATTGTTACAGAGGCATCTACAATGTTGGATACTCTGCCATAGATGTAACCACTGGAAAGACTTGGCTTTATGAGACACATGGAACAAGTGAAGACCCATCTTACGCACTCGATGAAGTGTTTAACCTCTTAAATATATATAGAACTTCAGAAGTTGTACTTACTTTTTTAGATGGAGTGAGTGATCAAAGGCATGTTTTGCAATATCTTGAAGTAGCCGAGCACTATCACTACTGTATAAACAACGAGCGACCACGCATAGAGTTTCAAAATGAACTCTTTAAAGAAGCCTACCAAATTCAGTCACTTCTCTCTCCCATAGAACATCTTGACCTTGAGAGAAGTCCTATGATAACGGAGTCTTTAGCAATTTTGATTCACTTCGTAATAGAACACGATATCCATATAGTTCAAAAACTAAACACTCCAAAACTCATAGATAACCGCCGATTTGTTTATCTTGGAAACAACGCGCTAGAGCAGGTTGGTGTTATCTCAAAAGATAGAAATGAGTTTACACTTTTAAAGATGATGGATAAAAGTTCTACAGCTATTGGGCGGAGGCTTTTAAAAGAGAGACTATTAAATCCCATCATAGAAAAAGATGAACTTGAACGTCGCTATAACTTAATAGAAAGAGTCTCATCTCATACTCGGTTTTTAGATGAGACTATGCGAGGGGTTTATGACCTTGAGAGACTATCTCGAAGGCTAAATCTTGGGCGACTTCATCCTTTTGAGATGAATCATATATATGATTCGATGCTAAATATAAAAGATTTAACTCTTTACGCAAAAAAGCATAAAATCCAGCGCACTCCCTTTCATGAGAGCGAGTTAGATGAGTTTTTAAGAGATATAACAAAAAGTATAGATTTAGATGTCTCTCGCCGTTTTACAAACAATACTGTTGACGAAAACTTCTTGATGAGAGGGGTTGATGAGGCTGTAGATATTTTAGTTGAGCAAAACGAAACTATGCTTATAGCATTTGGGGATATTATGGCTAAGATTGAGCAGATGCTTCAGCTTACAAACGCCAGCACATCTAGCCGACATCTTACTTTAGGACTTTTAGAAAAAGAGGGTTACTATATCTCTCTTAGTAAAACCCGTTTTTCTATGATAGAGAGTGAGTTTAGAAATCATGAAGAATTTTGTGACTTTAGTGTTAAAAAACTCACAAATAGTGTCAAGATAACCTCTGCTTTTACAGATACTATCTCTGACAACATTATGAAAAACCGTAGAAAAATTGTAGTCTTAGTAAAAGATAGATTTTTAAAACTTCAAGCTCTTTATGAGAGAAAATACTCTCTACTTTTTGATAGAGTTATCTCCTATATCTCTGACCTTGATGTAGCTGTTAGCTCATCAAAAGTGGCACAAGAGTATAACCACTCAAGACCTATGATCATAGATGTTAAAGAGGATGAAAACTTTATGCAAGTTATGCAACTCAGACATCCTCTTATAGAGACTCAACAAAGAGTTGGCATCTATGTTCCAAACGACATCGTTATGGGAAACCGCGCATATATGGACTTACCACATCCTAGCTCTGTGATGCTTGATGTTGGCGTGCATGATGGGCATGACATAAATGGCGTACTTCTCTATGGCATCAACTCTAGTGGAAAATCATCACTAATGAAGAGTATCGCAATAGCAGTCTTGATGGCACAATCAGGCTTCTATGTGAGTGCATCTGTTATGAAATTCTCTCTCTTTGACTCTCTTTTTACACGTATAGTCTCAAAAGATAATCTTGCAAAAGGGCTTTCAACTTTTGCAGTGGAGATGCTAGAACTTAAAAATATTTTTAACCGTGCAACAGTTCGCTCACTTATACTCGGAGATGAGATAAGCCACGGAACTGAAACTCTCTCAGGTGTAGCCATAGTCTCATCTGCCATCATAAAACTCTCACAACTTCGTTCACTCTTTCTCTTTGCAACTCACCTGCATCAACTCTCAAGTATGAAAGAGATAAGCACCCTTGCTAATGTAGTAAACTTGCATCTAAGTGTTGAGTACGATGAGCTAAAAGATGCCCTTATCTTTAACAGAGTGCTTCAAGCTGGAAGTGGAAGTAGCATCTATGGTTTGGAGTTTGCAAAGTCTCTGCACATGGATGAGGATTTTTTGAGTATCGCAAACAAGATAAGAAAGAGACTTGCAAATGACTTTGATGAATTAGAGTTGCTTGTAAAGAAAAAAACAAGCAAATACAACAAAGAGTTATATGTGACAAAGTGCGTTATCTGTGGAGCAATGGCAGAAGATGTTCACCATATCTCAGAGCGTTCCCTAGCTGATAAAGCTGGTTTTATAGGACATTTTCATCAAGACAACAAACATAATCTCATCCCTCTTTGTAAAGAGCATCACAATGAAATCCACAACGGTAAACTCAAAGTAGATGGCTTTGTCATGACTTCAAAAGGGCTAGAGTTGAAGTTTGAGGAGCAGATAAGTAAACCAAAATCTACTGAAATAGAAGAGCCAGAGATAAATAAGCCAAAAGCTAAAAATGCATCTGATGAGTTTGTTTTGGATGATTGGGATTGACGTTTAAATAGAGCTAATAAATTGCCGCTAGGTAATTTATTGGCTACTATGTTTTGTTGTGTCTTTGTGTCAATTTTTGGGGATTTTGTTTAGTATGAAATATAGCTAGTATTATTATCATATCTTCAAATTGTTCATATATTATGATGTATGAAAACTTATTAATTACAACTTTTTGAGATGTTTTGGTCTCATATTGATATAAATTTGGAGAATTTAGGATGTTATTAAATTGTTTGTCAATATGAGATAAAAATCTTTTCCTAGTTTTTGGCTTATCTCAAAGTAATGGTCGAGTGCAATTCTTAAATCATTTTCTGCAAGAGGATGTAGTTTAGAGTCAAAATTATCTTTCTAAATCACTTTTTATATCATTCCAGTCTCTACCAATAGAACGATTTTCGTGAAATGAGTTTATTCTAGAGGCAAGTTCTTTTTTTTGTTCTTCACTAAGCTCAGAAGTGCTATTTATTTGAGAAAAATCATGTATGTTATTATCAACAATAAACTTCAATGCTTTCATTATCTCATCTTTTGAGCCATTAAAAAATTTTTCAATTTTTGGTTCTTGTATTGATAACTGTATCATAAATATCTCCTAGCTTTTTTTCTTTATTGTGTATTATAGCACAATGAAAATTGCTAATAATTTTTACTTTACGATATAACGGTTAACTTGAGAAATAATTTTCCCACTAGGGTAAATTATTGGTCTCCTCGTACTTGTTATATCTGGCTTAATAGGCAAATTTTTTACATAACACACAAGATGTTATTTAAGTTATGAAAACAAATCAAAAGACTTTAATTACACCCCAAAGGTAACATCTTTACTTTTACATACAGGGCGAGGCTGAAGCCTCACTTCTGGGAGTCGTGACAAACTTTGGAGTCTCATTTGTGAGTTATTTTACACTCTCAGATGATAGGAAGACGAGATAGCGCTTTTGGCTAGCTACTCTGTAAGTTCGTTAAGAATCTTTTTCATTAGATCTTGAGTTTGCTGGACTGCTTTGATTGTCGCTTCTTCTTTGATATCTAAGTCGCCGATCCAGTTCTCTATGGATGGGTAAGCAATATGTACAGTGTCATCATCTTTTTTCTTATAAATAACTACTGAAAAAGGAGCGTAAGCACCGGCATCTGGATGGTTTTTTGATACTGGGTAGATGGCATTAAATCTGATGATAGAGTAAGTGTCGAAAAAGTCATAAGCGTCATGCTCAAATATATAAGAGTTTGGGATTAAAAATCCGACTGGGCTTATTTCAGCTTCAAACTCTTCTTTAAAACTCTTCTTTGCATCTTTATAACTACCGTCATCTGCGACTTCAAACTCTGTTGTAAACTCAGTTACTAAAGCTTTGCTTGTTCCATGATTTACACTTAAGTATTTTCCATTTGGCAGTGCTTTGTGAAGTGCTGCATCTACTAGCTTTGAGTATGCTACTAAGTCTGGATTTGTAAGAGGAATCTTTGTGATTCTTGACATTCCGTGTAAAGAGAGAGTAGAGACATTGATATTGTCTTTTGCATCTATATAGATTGACATAGTAAGTGGTGTTATCACGCCAATGCTTGGGTATTTGTCCATAAGTTTCTTTAGCAATTTATCATTTGTAAATATTGCTAAGTTGTACTCTTTATGATGTACTTTGCCATATCTTTTAGAAAAAATTGAGTTCATATCGTTATTTACATCAACTTTTAATCCAGCATCTATAAAGGCTTTTTGAATCGTTTTTGCACTGATTGCGCCATTTTTGTTATCAACACTAAAGATTTGAAGATTTTGCTCACTTGCCAAACTAACACTCGCACCTAATACTAAACCTATAAAGACCAAATATATCTTTTTCATCGCTATCCTTTAAATTTTCATAAATAAGATTTTACTATATTAATATATGAAACATCTTAACATCTACGTACTATTACAAATGAATCTCTACTTTTAAAATTGAATGCTCTGAACAATTATAGGTTGGAACCTGAACTTGATTCAGTATAACGCACATTTTCATCATTTAGTGTTTGACACGGAATCTAGTTTATAGATTAATCAGAAGGTTTAATTAAAATAAATCAAAAGACCTATATTATTTTAAAAGTGTATAATTGCGCTTTTTAGACTAGAAATAAAGTATAAAATTTACTCAATAATGGGGAGAAGGACATGAAATATATAATAATAAGCATCATATTTTTATCGTCACTTTTTGCATCTGAGCTTAACTGGTCGAGTGACTATAAAAAAGCTGTAGAGATTGCAAAAAAAGAGAAAAAAGATATCTATGTTTTAGTTACAACAAAAAGTTGTCGCTGGTGCAGAAAACTTGAGGATACAACGCTTAAAGATGAGAGAGTAAAAGAGCTTTTAAAGTCAAAATATATCTTAGTTCATATAGATAGAGATAGGGATTTTCTTCCAGAAAGCTTCAATGCTAGGAGCGTTCCAAAACACTATTTTGTAACTCCTGAAGAGAAGATAATCTTTACTTTTGCAGGTTACTGGGACGAACTTGACTTTAGGTCATATCTAAGAGATGTGGATAAAGAGAGAGCTCAAAAGGTAAAAAAAGGCGAGATAGAGTGAGTTTAGAACGCGATGTTTTTAGGGATGCCAAGCTGTAGCGTTTTTGCTATGAGCTTTGTGTTTAAGTAAAAGTACAACTTAAAAACCTTATTTACTAGGTTAAAACCTCGCTTCCGAGGTGGTGTAAAAACTTCGTTTTCTAGAGCGTGGTTATATTGATAAATAAATTATAAGGAAATAAAAATGAAATTCGTACAAACAAATAGAGCACCTTCGGCAATAGGCCCTTACTCACAAGCAGTTGTGGCAAATGGGATGGTTTTTACTTCAGGGCAGATTGCACTTACTCCTGATGGAATTATGTTGGAAAATGATGTTGTGATTCAGACAAAACAAGTTTTGGCAAATCTAAAAGCAGTTTTAGAAGAAGCAGGAAGCTCAATGTCAGATGTAATAAAGACTACTATTTTTATCGCATCTATGGATGATTTTGTTACAATAAATGAGATATATGAAGAGGCTTTTGGCTCTCATAAACCTGCTCGCTCAACTGTAGCAGTTAAAACTCTTCCTAAAAATGCTTTGGTTGAGATAGATGCTGTCGCGCTTGTAAAGTAAATATGTGACTTTTTAGGCGAGCTTAAAACCTCGCTTCCTATGATTTGTAAGTCTTTGCTGTTTCAATGACTTTTCAAAAGTGATGTTTTTTGGAACGCTAACTGGCGGCATTTTTACTCTGATCTTCGCTTAAATAACTGAGTGTTCTGAACAAAATTATCAAATTGGATCCTGAATCAAGTTCAGGATGACGGATTATTTATTCAGGATGACGGATTATTTATTCAGGATGACGGTTTATTTATTCAGGATGATGCGTGCTTCTTCATTTTGTGCTTGATTAATATCCCACCATTGCGTACTTGACGCATGTCCGTCATTCCGTGCTTGACAAATATCCCGTCATTCCGTGCTTGACACGGAATCTAGTTTACAAATTAATCAGAGGGTTCAACTTCTTTATTTCATGTAATTTTCACTATATTAATAACCAGTTAAGGAAAAAAACTATACAATCCTTTTTTAAATGACCGACGGTCAGTCATTTTGAAGGAAAGACATGGCAATTATAGTAGATAAGGTACAAAAAAGAAAAGATATAGCACTGGCGTGCAAAGATATATTTGTACAAAAGGGCATAAAAGATTTAAGCGTATCTCAAATAGCAAAGGCTGCTAAGATAGGCAAGGGTACTATATATGACTACTTTTGTAACAAGGAAGATATAGTCTTTGAGATAGTAAATATCTTAATGAAAAAATATAAAGAGTCTTTAACAAAAAAGATAGAGAGCGCTACTTCTACAAGAGAGAAGATAAAGCAATTTTCATCTATCTTTTATGATGAAGATGTTTCTGACTTAAGGGCTATATATAAGGAGTTTATCTCTATCTCTTTGAGTAGCCCAAACAAAGAGATGATGGAGTTTCAAAGTTCTTATGCAAAAGATTATTATGAGTGGTTTGTAGATGTTTTAAGAGATGGTGTGAAAAGTGGCGAGATAAGAGAGGGTTCTGAGGATTTTGCAAGAGGGCTTTTTGTGCTGGCAAAAGGTATGTTTATCTCAAGCTCGTCAACAAATACTATAGAAGATGTAAAATCAGAGATACATAAATTCACAGATGCCTTATTTGATATTTTGGAGGAAAAAAATGACTAAATTACTACTGCTGGTTATTCCAGTATTTATATATGCAGAGAGTTTAAAATCGCTACTTGATTTTGCAACCACTAACAACAAGTTGGTAATTTCAAAAGATTTTAAAGAGATGGCTAGAGAAAAAGAAGTTGAGTCTTCTAAGAGTGAGTACTATCCAACGATAGATGCTGGTGCTTTTTATAGTAGAGATGATGATAGATCTAAGAGTATTCCTGGTGATACCTATAGCGGTTATGCAAAAATATCACTTGATTTATATAGTGGTGGAGAGACACAAAACACTATAAAACAAAACCAAGAACTATCTTTATCTGCGAAATATAACTCTCTTTCATATAAAAAGAGTTTGCAACTAAGCATTACTGAGGATTACTACAATATAAAAAGTGATGAAGCTACTCTAAACGCTCTAAAAGACAAAGAACTCCAGCTCTTAGCAGAACTAGATAGAGTCAAAAAGTTTTTTGATGTAGGAAGTGCAACAATTGATGAGATAGATAGACTAAAGGCTGAATATAGCGATAATCTATATCAAATAGACCAAGTTAAGTACCAAATAATCTCTTTAAAAAAGCTGCTAAGCATCAAAATAGGTAAGAGAGTTGATTCTATTGCGGAAGCTTTTATAGAAGAGCCAAAAGATATAACAAAAGATATAAGTGACACAATTTTAGCACTAAAATCTAGTGCCTCAGCGCTTAAATATGGTGCAAATGTTATATCTTCAGCAAATATGCCTCAAGTAAAGGTAGAAGATACTTACAGTCTTTATGGATATGAAAGATATGATAAAACTCATCCAGAGGGACCTGAGAATCAAAATAAGCTAATGCTAACTCTAAATATGAGACTTTTTGATATGGGTGTAATTACTAAACAAAAAGAGGCACTTTTACTTGAAGAAAAAGCACTACAAAGTGAAGTAGAGTATGCGATACATGAACAAGATGTAAATGTAGAACTTGCAATGTTAAAGATAGGAACAACAAAAGCGCAGATAAAAAGTGCAAAGAGTTCTTTAGAATCTGCCGAGAGTGCATATAAGACAATATCAGAAAAATACGAAGTTGGCTCAGTAGATAACGTAACATATCTAGATGCACTAAGTGTGAGAACTAATGCAAAATCCCAGTATGAAAGAGCACTAAATAACCTTCAAATCTCTTACGCATCTTACTACTACCATACAAATAAAAATATCAAGGAATATATAAAATGAGAAAAATAAAACATACAATTATAGCTTCAACTCTAGCTATGATTTTGCTACCATCTATATCACTTGCCAAAGATGCCCCAGATGCGCAACAAAAGCAGATGCCTGCACCAAAAGCAGATATTTATGTGATACCAAAAGCTCAAAACATAGCTGTTGATTTAAAATATCCAGCTCAAATAGAGTCTTTTCAAAATATTAACGTAGTATCACGAGTTCTTGGTATTTTGCAAAAAAAACACTTCACTGAGGGTCAAAAAGTAAAAAAAGGCGACTTACTTTATGAGATAGAAGATGATATCTATGCAGCTATGGTAGATGCTGCAAAAGCGTCTGTAAAAATGAACGAAGCTACTTTACAAAAAGTAACAAGAAACTGGAACAGAATCAAAGAACTTTACTTAAAAAAAGCAGTAAGTACTCAAACTAAAGATGAGGCACTATCATCTTATGAAGAAGCCGCTGCTGCTCTTTTACTTGCAAAAGCGCAACTAAACCAAGCACAAATAAATTTAGACCATACAAAAGTAAGAGCACCTATAAGTGGGACAACTGGGCTTAAAAAAGTTGATATTGGTAGTTTAGTCTCTGCATCTCCTGCAACAGAACTTATACAAATAACACATAACGATGTAGTTTTTGCATCGTTTTCTATGCCTCTAACTGACTTTGCAAATTTTAAACATAAGATCTGGTTGATGCCTGAGAATAACAAAGTAAAACTATCTGTAGAAGTAGATAATAAGCTAACTGATATAAGTGGAGAGATTGATTTTATAGATGTAAATGTAGATAAAAATACAGCTACTGTAAAGATAAGAGCAAAGATTGACAATAGTGAAGGCTTCTTAATGCCTGGTAGTTTTGTGCGTGTAGCTCTGCATGGTATAACTGAGAAAAATGTTATTACGATTCCTCAAAAAGCAGTTTTACAAAATCCTCTTGGAACAATTGTTATGATAGAAAAAGATGGGGTGGTAGGTGTAAAACCAGTTACGCTTGCAAAAGAGAGTGGTGATTATTTTATCATCAGAGATGGTTTGCTACAGAGTGGTGATAGAGTTATTGTAAACAACTTCTTTAGATTAAAGCCAGGTGCAAATGTAGAAGTAGATAAGATTATTAACCAAGAAGGGAACTAAAATGTTTTCTAGATTTTTTATACATAGACCTATTTTTGCAACTGTTTTATCTCTGATAATGGTTATTGTTGGGATATTGGCTATGTTTAAGCTACCTATTCAAGAGTATCCATCTGTTGCTCCTCCACAAATAACAGTACAAGCTATATATCCTGGTGCAGATGCAAAAACATTAGCATCTACCGTATCTACAACACTTGAAGAAGCTATCAATGGTGTTGATAATATGATATATATGACTTCGACTGCATCTCCAAATGGGATACTTACTCTAAGTGTATATTTTGAGGTTGGTTCAGATGTAGATCAAGCAAAAGTAGATGTAAACAACAGGGTTCAACTTGCCAATGGAAAATTGCCTCCTGAGGTAACCAGACAAGGTATAAGTGTAAAAGAGCGCTCGCCAGATATAGTAAAAGTTATAGCATTTACATCAAAAAATAGTGTTAATGATAGTACTTTTATCTCAAACTACTTAAACATAAATGTAATGGATGATCTAAAAAGGATTGCAGGTATTGGTGAAGCGATAATTTTTGGACAAAAAAATTATGCTATGCAAATTTGGATAGACCCCGATAAGATAGCGCACTATGGAATGATTCCAACTGATATCACACAACTCATCAGAAGCCAAAATGCACAATACTCAACTGGTTCAATCGCTGCTGAACCAATGCAGGAGATAAAACCTTTTACCTACTCTCTTACTACAAAAGGTAGATTAAAGACAGTTGCAGAGTTTGAAGAGATTATAATTCGCTCAAATTCTGATGGTTCAACTCTTAAGCTAAAGGATATTGCAAAGATAACTATTGGTGCGGATAGTATAGATACTATGAGTACATATAATGGTGAGGCTATGATGCCAGTTGGCATCTTTCTAGCTCCTGGTGCAAATGCTTTAGAGGTTGCAAACAGTGTTGATAAAAAACTCGAAGAGTTAGCAAAAAACTTTCCAGAGGATTTAGAGTATCACTTTCCATACGATGCAACTCTCTTTGTGGATGAATCTATCAATGAAGTTATAAAAACTCTTCTTGAAGCTGTTGTTTTTGTTACTATTCTTGTATTTCTGTTTTTAGGTAATCTTAGAGCTACTCTTATTCCAATTCTTGCTATTCCAGTCTCAATACTTGGTACATTTGCTGGTCTTTATATTGCTGGATTTTCCATAAACTTACTTACACTTTTTGGTCTTATTTTAGCGATCGGACTTGTTGTTGATGATGCTATTATTGTTGTAGAGAATGTTGAGAGGATTTTAAAAACAAAAGCCGTAAGTGTAAAAGAGGCGACTATAGAAGCTATGAGAGAGCTTACCGCTCCTTTGGTTGCGATTATTTTAGTTCTCTCAGCTGTTTTTATTCCAGCGGCATTTACTGGTGGCTTTAGTGGTGTTATGTATCAGCAGTTTGCTATTACGATTGTAATTGCAGTATCTATCTCTGGTATAGTAGCTCTTACACTAACTCCTGCTCTTTGCCCAATCTTTCTAAAAGATCATGAAGCAGAGCCTATTTGGCCCATAAGAAAGTTTAACCAATTTTTTGATTGGTTAACTACAGTTTTTGTAAAGGTGACAAAGCAGACTATAAGACTATGGTTTTTCTCTTTAGCACTCTTTGCAATCCTTTTATACTCAACACTCTCTTTGATGGATAAGATACCAACAGGTCTAGTTCCAAATGAAGATAAAGGTATGTTATTTGGACTAACATTTACTATGCCATCTACATCAATGGGCGAGACTGCAATCATTGCAAACGGTGTTGCAGATGAGTTAAGAGAAAATCCAAATGTAGATGCAACAGCTGTTATTACAGGACTTGATTTTATTACATCTGCATATAAATCTGACTCTGCTGTTATATTTACAAAGTTAAAACCTTGGGATGAGAGACCAAATCCAGATCAAAGTGCTCAAGCCTTAGCTGATAAATTTATGATGCAACTTATGCAAAATAAAGATGCTTTTGTTATCCCAGTAGCTCCACCTCCGATTATGGGTATGAGTACAACTGGCGGTTTTGAGATGTGGGTTCAAGATAGAACAGGTCAAGATATACAAACGCTAGATCTCTATGTAAAAGAGATAGTTGAAAAAGCATCAAAAGATAAGAGACTAACAGCGGTGAGAACGACACTAAGCACGAATGTACCTCAATATCTTTTAGAGATAGATAGACTAAAAGCTAAATCTATGGGCATAAAAATTGAGGATATATTTACAACGATTCAAAGTACATTTGGAAAAGGCTATATAAATGATCTAAACTTCTTTGGTAGAACTTTTCATGTAAATATACAGTCTGAGTCAAAGTATAGATCTTCAGTGTTGGAGTTTAAAAATACCTTTGTAAGAGCAGAAAATGGCTCACTTACTCCTATTAGTGAGCTTGTAAAACTTACAAGAAAAGTAGATGCAAGTGTTATCCAAAGATTTAACATGTTTACATCTGCACAAATAACAGGTTCTCCAGCTCTTGGGTTCGCTTCAAGTGATGCTACTGAGGCAATAGAAGAGATATCAAAGAGTGTGCTTCCAGATGGTTATTTTATAGCATGGGGTGGAACTACATATCAAGAGAAAAAACTAGAATCTGAGGGTAACTACACCTCTATATATGCTATTATATTTGTGTTTTTAATTCTTGCAGCACTTTATGAGAGTTGGAGTATTCCACTAGCTGTAATTATCTCTATTCCCTTTGCAATTTTTGGTGCAGCTGTTGCTGTACTTTTGAGAAGTTTAGAAGCAGATATTTATTTTCAGGTTGGTTTAGTCACCTTGGTCGGCTTATCCGCCAAAAACGCTATCTTGATTGTAGAGTTTGCGATGGAAGAGTTAAGAGCTGGTAAGACACTCTATGATGCTACCATTGAAGCTGCAAGACTTAGATTTAGGCCTATTGTTATGACATCTTTGGCGTTTATTGCAGGAACACTTCCACTTGCACTAAGCTCAGGTGCAGGCTCGTCAAGTCGGCATATAATTGGTACAACGGTTGTTGGTGGTATGATAGCTGCTACAATAATTGGGGTACTTTTTATTCCTCTATTTTTCTATATTGTAATGAAAATAAAAGGCAAACTAACTAAGGAAAAATAATAAAAACAAAATTACTTTTTTTAATTATCCCTGCTTTTATATACGCGGACTCTCTTAAGTCTCTTCTTGAGTATGCTACTCAAAATAGTGAGATTGTTGTCTCAAAAGAGTTAAACAAAAAAGCAAAAAAGTTAGAAGTTGACTCAAAAGAGAGTGCTTATTTTCCTACTATAGATGTAGGTGCGATGTATAACACAAATGAAGATAGAACTCCGACACAGCCTGGAGATATCTATAGCGGTTTTGCAAAAATCTCTTTTGATATCTACGATGGTGGAAAAAAGTCAGCCCTCTTAAAAAAGAGTGAGCATGAGTTTAAGGCTAGTGGTTTTGAGACAGAGTCAACTAAAAAGAGTTTGAGCCTTGAAATAGTAGAAGATTTTTTCAATATAAAGAGCTTTGAAGCAGCCTTTGCTTCAAGAGAAGAAGCGAAAAAATCTCTCTATGAACAACTTCAAAGAGTGATGCAGTTTGTTATAGCAAAAGTAGCAACAAGTGATGATGTAGATAGACTCCAAGCTGCATACGATACCAATATCTATGAGATGGAGTCTTTACGATTTAAAATTATCTCTTTGAAAAAAGCCTTAGAGTTAAAGGTTGGAAAAGATATAGCAACGCTTGATGACTCTAAGTTTAAAGAGTTTGTGAGAGGGGAGCTAGAGCTAACAGACAATATAAAAGCACTCATAGCAAACAGAGATGCACTCATCAGCAGTGCGGATTCACTTAGTAGCATCTACTCTCCTCAGATAAAAATAGAAGACACGTATAGCATCTATGGATATGACAGATACGATGCCACGCATCCAAAAGGGCTAGATAATCAAAACCAACTTCTCCTCTCTCTAAATATGAGACTCTTTGATATGGGTAGTGTTTTAAAAAGCAAAGAGTCGATTTTGATAAACTCTCAAGCACTAAGTACTCAGCTCTCCTACTCTAAAAAAGAGCAAACTATGTTTTATGAATTGGCTCTTGAAGCTATAGAGATAGGAAGAGTTAAGATAAAGAGTGCAAAGAGTGCCTTAGTCTCAGCACAGAGTGCATTTGTGACAATATCTAAAAAATACGATGCTGGTATTGTTGATAATATAGTATATCTAGATGCACTCACATCTCAAACTGAAGCTAAAGCCCTCTACGAGAGAGCGCTAAATGATTTAGAGATAGCTTATGCATCTTACTACTACTATGCTGGAAAAAATATTGAGGAATTTTTAAGATGAGAAAAATAGTATTGATAGTATTAGCGATTATAATTAGTCTAGATGCACAAGAGATTTATGCAACTTTTAACATTGAGGCTGACAAGAGTGCAAACCTAGCATTTTACTCTAGCGGTATAGTGGATAAAGTTTTTGTAGATGTCTCAAGTGAGGTTAAAAAAGGTCAAAGTTTAGCAAAACTCCAAAATGATGACTTAGTGGCATCTCTTGATATCGCAAAAGCAAAACTCCAAGAAGCTGAGGTTACTTTGAAGTTTTCAAAAAGGGATTATGAGAGGCAACTTTTTATCAAAAATCTTATAGATGAAGCAAAATTTGATCAATACACTTTGGCTTATGAGAGAGCAAAAGTAGCTCTAAGTTCTGCAAAAGCAAACCTTCATTATCAAAAAGCACTACTTGATAGAAGCGAAGTTTTTGCTCCTTTTGATGGCGTTATAGTAGAGAAAAGTGTTGAGGTTGGAGATGTTGTAAGTGGCATGATGCTTCGCACTATTTTTAAAGTTCAAAGTAAAAGCAAAAGAAAACTTATCTTTGAGTTTGACCAAAAATATTGGAAGAGTGTAAAAGTTGGAGATAGCGTTAAGTATAGTGTCAATGGTGATGATAACAACTACACAGGAAAAATTTCTAAAGTCTATCCTATAGCTAATAGCGACAATAGAAAGATAAAAGCAGAAGTAGAAGCTAATGGTTTTGTAGTTGGACTCTTTGGCGAGGGCTACATTAGTGTAGCTAAGTAGGTAGAAGTTTATGTATAAATATGCCATAAACAAACCCATCACAACACTCATGTATGTTGTCTCTATGGTGATTTTTGGGCTTATGAGCTATAAGTCGATGCCAACAGCATTATTTCCAAATGTTGACTTTCCCATAGTTACCATAAAAACACTCTATCCAGGGGCTGAAGCTAGTACTATTGAGTCTCAAATAACAGAGGAGATAGAAGAAGCAGTCTCTAGTATTGGAGGGGTTGATAATATCATCTCAACGAGCAGTGAGGGCATTAGTGTTGTAACTGTAAAGTTTTTTTTAGAAAGAGATATTGATGAGGCGGCAAATGATGTTAGAGATAAGGTAGCAGCTGTAACTCTACCTCGTGATGCCAAGATGCCGCTTGTAAGCAAACTAGATATTGGCGGGGCATCTATCATAAATGTTTTTTTAAGTACAAAGGGTGAATCTATGCAAAAACTGATGATTTTTGCAGATGAGAAGGTAAAACCAAAACTTCAAAAGATAAATGATGTTGGTGGTGTAAATATCATTGGATATCAAGATAGAGAGATAAAAATATTTCCAGACCCACAACTGCTTAATAAGTTTGGCATCACTATTAGTGAGCTAAATGAGATAGTAGCTCGTGAAAATGTCAAAATTGGCGGTGGTAAACTTATAACTGCTACAGAGGAGTTCATACTAAAGACTCAAGCAGATGCTCTAAGAGTTGAAGACTTAAAAGAGATAAAGATAAAGGGAGATATAAAACTAAAAGATATAGCACAAGTCTCAGATGAGATGAGTGATGCAAAGAGTTATGCATCTTATAATAGCGCAGAGGGTGTAATGCTTGAGATACAAAAAATCTCAGGAACTAACACTATAGATATAGTTAAAAATGTCAAAAAAATCATTCCAGAACTCCAAGCGATGGCAAAAGATGATTTTGAAGTAACTGTTATAAATGATACCACTCCTTTTATCATAGACTCACTAAAGAGCGTTGAGTTTGACCTTATCTATGGCTCTATCCTTGCTGCTATTATTGTTTTTATCTTTTTAAGAAATATGACTATTACTTTAGTATCAGCTATCTCTATTCCTACATCCATAATGGGAACATTTGCACTTATGGACTATATGGGATTTGAGTTAAATAGGATGACCCTTATTGGGCTTACCTTAGCTATAGGAATCATTATCGATGATGCTATTGTGGTTATCGAGAACATTTATAAAAAGATGGAAGCTGGTATGGGCAAGTTTGATGCAGCTTTGTATGGAACAAAAGAGATAGCTTTTACCATCTTAGCCATCTCTGCTATGCTTTTGGCAGTTTTTATCCCAGTCTCTTTTATGAGTGGAATAGTAGGGCGATTTTTTGAGTCTTTTGCTATGACAGTTGGTTTTGCGGTTGTTATCTCATACACAATAGCACTTAGTTTTATCCCAAGTCTTAGCGCTAGAACTTTGCAGAAGAAAGAGAGTCTCTTTTACTCTAAAACTGAGCCTATATTTCAAGCTATAGAGAGGTTTTATGAGAAGATTTTAAGATTAGTTTTAAGGTTTAAAACCATAACTTTAATAGTGATTTTTGCACTTTTTTTTGGCTCTTTAAGCCTTTTTTCTACTATAGGGATAGACTTTATTCCAAAAGAGGATAAAGCAGAGTTAGAGATAAATATAAAAGCAGATGCTGGCATCTCACTAGAAGAGATGATAAGAAAGTCAAAAGAGGTAGAGAAGCTCATAAAAGAGGATAAACATGTTGCCTATACGACGCTTAACATTGGCTATAACACTGCACAAGAAAAACACAAGGCTCTTATCTATGTGAAGCTTCTTGAAAAAGATAAGAGAGAGCTAAATCAAGAGGAGATAACTCAAAACTTTAGAGAGCAGATGAAACCATTTTCTAAAGATATGTTTATAACTGCAGCGGCAATTCCAAGTATAAAAGGAGCAGGCGCCTCAGTTCCATATCAGATAGTTTTAAAGTCAGACTCATTCCAAAGTCTAGATATTGCAAAAAATAACCTTATAGAGCATTTGAGAAAGAAAAAAGGTTTTGTTGATATAGATACAAATTTAGATGATGCCAAACCTCAGATAGATGTAAACATCATTAGACAAAATGCCTCAAGGCTTGGTATCAGCGCATCACAAATTGCAGAAGCGATTTCTACTGCATTTTCAAGTGATTTGGAGATTTCCTACTTTGAAGAGGATGGAAAACAGTATAACATCACACTAAGATTTGATGATAAAAATAGAGTTAGTTTAGATGATGTAAAAAAGATTCAACTTCGCACAAAAGAGGGAGCGTTTGTATATCTTGATGGGCTTGTGACTTTTACTGAGTCAAAGGCGCTTGCATCTATAAACCACTTCGATAGACAGAGACAGGTAACAGTTTTCGCTGATTTGTTTGGGTTAGACTTAGGTGGAGCAGTGAGTTATACAAAGGAAAGTATAGAGGAGTTGATGCCAGAAGATGTTACATATAGATTTACTGGTTTTGCTGAAGAGATGCAAAAAACTGGGGAAGCTTTTGCCATGGCTGTTGGGCTTAGTGTGATACTTATGTTTATCATCTTAGCAGTTTTATATGAGTCGCTTATTCAGCCTATTATCATCATGATGGCACTCCCACTTAGTATCATTGGAGTTATTTTGGCTCTCTATATCTCAGGTTTACAGTTTAGTCTGTTTGTTATGATTGGCTTTATGTTACTTATGGGAATGGTTGGAAAAAATGCTGTACTTTTAGTTGACTTTGCAAACCATGCTGTAGAAGATGGAAAAGATGTAGATGCTGCACTTATTGAAGCAGGAGAGAAGAGATTAAGACCCATCCTTATGACAACTCTAGCTATGATTTTTGCAATGCTCCCACTTGCGATGGGAGATGGGCTAGGAAGTGAGACAAAAGCACCGATGTCTATAGCCATTATTGGTGGACTTCTTAGCTCAATGGTTCTAACACTTCTTATCGTACCCGTAATGTATAGAATGATAAGTCCAGCTGATATGTGGCTTAGAAAATATTATGAAGTGAGGCAGATAAAAAATGATAGATAAAAAGTATGAGAGAGTGCTAGTAACTTATATCAATATGGGCATAGTAGATGGCTTTTTTTACATCTGGTTAAATGCTTACTGGAGAGCTTTTATTATAGCTTTTCCAACTATATTTATCATAGTCCCTCAGGTTAGAAAGCTAGTAGGAATTTTGGTGAAATAACGTGAACTTACATCTTTTTTTAGGATAAAAATAGTCCTATGTCACTTATCTAGTACAGATATCATTTTACACCTCAAAAGCCATCAATTAAAGTATTAATCAAAACAAAAAGTGTTATTATATTACATTACATAAGATTATCTCTAGTAGAGTCTTCTTTTGATAATAGCAACTATTAACATTTTTGTTTAACTACCAATTTGGGTCAAGTTACTACAAAATAGGAAAAGGATTTTAAAATGGCAATAAAAGTAGCAATAAATGGAACAGGTCGTATAGGTATAATCGTGGCTAAAATAGTCACAAGCAGAGATGACATAGAATTAGTAGCTATTAATACTACAGCAAAAGCTGATATGCTTGAGTATCTTTTCAAGTATGATAGCGTCCATGAAGGCGTAGATGCAAAAATCATAGATGAAAATACTATAGAGATAAATGGCAAAAGAGTTGCAATGAGTTCTACTCGGAACATAGAAGAGTTAGAATTTGGTAAGCATGGTGCCGAAATTGTTATCGAGTGTACTGGTGTCTTTTTAACTACAGAAAAGGCTAAAGGTTACTTAAAAGATGGTGTTAAAAAAGTTGTTATGAGTGCTCCAGCAAAAGATGATACTCCGACTTATGTTTTAAATATAAACACTGATGATTACAAGGGTGAGGCAATTATCTCAAATGCGAGTTGTACTACAAACTGTTTAGCGCCTATTTGTAAAGTTTTAGATGATGAGTTTGGCATAAAAAATGGTCTTATGACAACTATTCACTCATATACAAATGACCAAAATATTCTTGATGTAAAGCACCCTAAAGATATGCGCCGCGCACGTGCTGCTGCTATCAATATGATACCAACAACTACAGGGGCTGCAAAAGCTATTGCACTTGTTATGCCAAATCTAAAAGGTAAACTTAATGGTTATGCTATGCGCGTTCCAACTCCTAATGTCTCAGTAGTTGACTTAACGGTTAATCTTAAAAAAGATGTTACGGTTGAAGAGATTAATGCAGCGTTTGAAAAAGCTTCTAAGACAAACTTTGCAGGTCTTTTAGAGATAGATAATGATAAAAGAGTATCTTCTGATTTCATCGGTTCAACATATAGTTCAACATATATTCCTGATATGACAAGTGTTGTAGATGGGAACAGTGTTAAAGTTTTAGCATGGTACGATAATGAGTGGGGGTATAGTTCAAGATTAGTAGATATGTGTGTATTTGTTGGAAACAAATAATGCTTTCATTCTCTAGTCATTTTTCGCGAAAACTACCTCCTAAAGATAGTGCTTCTCTCAATGAGATGCTCGCATCTTTGAAGAAAGAGAGAGATGGAGATGAAGTAGGTTATTACAACCTACCTCAAAGCTCCAAAAAAATCCTACAAGAGTTAAGCTCTATGGATTTTGATAGATTCTCCCAAATTGTGATTATGGGAATAGGGGGTTCTTCACTTGGTATAAAAGCGATAAATTCCATCCTAAAACCAATAACCCCAGATGCCAAGGAGATGATTTTTTTTGAAAATTCTGATCCAATAGCAATCTCGGAAAATATCTCAAAAATAGATAAACATAAAGCTTGTTTTTTTGTAATATCAAAGTCAGGCTCTACAATTGAGACAACTTCAATCTTTAAAACATTAATAAAACATTTCAGTCTTGAGCTTGATAATGCCACAAATATATTTGCAATAACAGATGATGGCTCTTACCTCTCAAAATTTGCCACATTTCACAATATAAAAGAGTTTCATATTCCACACAATGTTGGTGGACGCTTCTCGGTTTTAAGTGCTGTTGGTGTGGTTCCGCTCTACGCGGCAGGATATGATGTTGCATCTATCTTAGATGGAGCAGCACTGTTTGTGGATAGTTTTTTTAGTGGGAATGAGAAACATTTGCTAGAAAAAGCAAACTATATATATCTAAATTCAAAAAAAGAGAATATAAATGTGATTTTTTCATATGCAGATAGGTTAGAGCATTTTACAAAGTGGTATGTTCAGCTTTGGGGCGAGTCTTTGGGTAAGCTAGATAGAGATGGTAATAGTGTTGGACTGACTCCAATATCCCTTACTGGTGCAGTTGATCAGCACTCTTTTTTACAACTTATAATTCAAGGGCCTAAAGATAAAAGTGTAACCTTTATCAATATAAGT
This sequence comes from Sulfurimonas sp., assembly GCA_028684815.1. Lineage (GTDB taxonomy): Bacteria > Campylobacterota > Campylobacteria > Campylobacterales > Sulfurimonadaceae > Sulfurimonas. Next base: position 22,144 of record JAQUFE010000016.1, on the reverse strand, counting down.
GATTTTAAAAATCCTTTAGAGATACCAGATATTTCACTTCACGCGATAGAGCAGACTGACTTTATCAATAAGCAGCGCTTCAATAGATTAATAAATGAGCAATGCAAAGCTACAATGCAGAGTGTAATGGAATCAGGCATCACTACTGACCTAATTACACTAGATGAGATTAGCGGGGAAAATATAGGTGCTATGATAATGTACTATGAGCTACTAACTTCATTAGTTGGTCATGCACTCAATATAAATACTTACAATCAGCCAGGTGTAGAACTTGGTAAAGAAATACTATATAAAAATCTAGGGAGTAATTAATATGAAATTACAAAACTATCACATAAAAGAAAAATATTCGACCTCAGTTGCATACTTCTCTATGGAGTTCGCTATAGACCAAGCACTTAAAATATACTCAGGTGGTTTAGGCTTTTTGGCAGGTTCGCATATGCGTTCTGCTTATGATTTAAAGCAAAATATGATTGGTGTTGGGATATTGTGGAGCTTTGGTTATTATGATCAAGAACGAAATGAAGATCGTACACTAAATCCAAAATACACTAGAAAATTTTACTACTTTTTAGAAGAGCTTCCAGCAAAGGCTACTGTAAAAATCAACAATAAAGATGTAGTGATAAAAGCTTTCTTCTTGCATCCTGAGGTTTTTGGAACAGCTCCTATGATCTTTTTAACAACTGATACAGATGAGAATGACTTTTTATCAAGAACGATTACGCATAAACTCTATGAGGGAAATGAGAGAACAAGAATCGCTCAAGAGATTGTTTTGGGAATTGGTGGTGTTAAAATCTTAGAAGCAATGAAGCAAAATATAGATATTTATCATATGAATGAGGGGCACTCTCTACCTTTAGTCTATGAGCTTTATCATCGTTTTAACGATATGAGTGAGCTTAAAAAGCATGTTGTTTTTACTACCCATACTCCAGAGGCTGCAGGAAATGAGATTCACAATATACACTTACTACATGAGATGGGATTTTTTGCTGGTCTTGACCTTGGGACTGTGAGAAAGATATCTGGATATGAGTATGATGATAACTTTAGTCTCACAGTCGCAGCTCTAAGAAGTGTTAAGAGATCAAATGGCGTCTCTAAAATACATGGTGCTGTTTCAAATGAGATGTGGAAAAATGTTGATGGAAAGTGTGAGATTATCTCTATCACAAACTCTCAAGACAAAAAATACTGGACAGATAAGACACTTATTCGTGCAATGGATGAGCATGAAGATTATCAGGTTGATGCAAGAAAGAAACACCTTAAAAAGATCCTTTTTGAGGAGGTAGCAGATCAGACTGGAAAAATGTTTGACCCAGAAGTTTTAACTATTGTTTGGGCTAGAAGATTTGCAGAGTATAAGCGACCTGGGCTACTAAAATATGATTATGAAAGATTTGTAAAACTCATAACAAATGAGAGAAGACCTATTCAGATAATATGGGCTGGAAAACCATACCCAACAGACTTTGGTGCTGTAAATATCTTTAATGAGTTAATTAAAATTAGCCATAAGTATAAAAACATTGCTGTACTTGTTGGTTATGAGCTCTCACTATCGAGACTATTAAAGCGCGGAAGTGATGTTTGGCTAAATACTCCTAGAATAACAAGAGAAGCGAGTGGTACTAGTGGTATGTCAGCTAGTATGAATGGTTCCATACATTTTTCTGTAAACGATGGATGGCATCCTGAGTTTGCAAGAGATGGTAGAAATGCATTTACAATACCTGAAGTGGATTATAGATTAAGTATAGAAGAGCAAGATAGGTTAGACAATAAAAGTATGATGGATATTTTAGAAAATACTATTATTCCAACATATTATGATAATCCTAAGAGATGGATAGAGATTATGAAAAATGCTATGGGCGAGATAGAACAAGAGTTTCATTCAGGAAGAATGGCAGATGAGTACTATGTAGAGATGTTTGACTATGAACAAGAAGAAGAATAGATGACTTCTAATATTAGATATATGAGTGGAGTTAAAGGCTTAAAAGATATAGATGTCGAAGGTAAACGGGTTTTAATAAGAGTAGATTTTAATGTCCCTGTTGATTCACACAATAATATCTCGGATGATAGAAGAATCCGTTTAGCACTACCTACTATAAATTACTGCATAGATCATAATGCTAAATCAATCGTATTGGTGACGCATTTTGGCCGCCCTAAAGGCACATTTTATGAAAAATATAGTCTTATCAATATTAGAAAAAGGTTAGAGAGGCTTCTAGAGCGAAGAGTGGAGTTTATTGGGGATTTAGATAGATCTCAAGATATAGTCTTGGCATCTTCTTCGCAAGAGGTTTTTTTACTAGAAAATATAAGATTTCATGAGGGTGAGAAGCAAAATGATAAAGAACTCTCAAAAAAACTAGCCTCACTTTGTGATGTATATGTAAATGATGCATTTGGAACATCTCACCGTGAACACGCTTCAACTTATGGCATTACAGAGTTTATGGATACAAAAGTAGCTGGTTTTTTAATGATGAGAGAGATAGAAGCTTTTTCAAAAGCGCTTGAAGAACCAGTTCGCCCCATCGCACTAGTAATAGGCGGTGCAAAGATATCATCTAAGATAACTTTACTTGAGACAGTTTTACAAAAAGTTGACAAGCTTATAATAGGTGGAGCGATGAGCAACACATTTTTAAAAGCTTTGGGCTACGATATGAAAAATTCTCTCTATGAAGAAGATTTTGTAAAAACTGCAGCAGATGTTTTAGAAGAGGCAAAAAAAGCTGGTGTAAAAGTCTATCTTCCAGTAGATCTTGTAACAACAGACTCGATTGAAAAACCAATAGATGTAAAAATCGTGCCAGCACAAGATATTTTAGAGGGCTATATGGCTGTAGATATAGGACCTGCTACTCTAAAACTCTTTAGCCAAGCAGTTGAGCTTTCAAATACCATCATCTGGAATGGACCGATGGGAATTTACGAGATAGATAAATTTTCCAAAGGAACATTTAAACTAGCTAGTGCTATTGCTGATTGTTATGCTTATACTATTGTAGGCGGTGGTGATACAGCAGATGCAGTAGATAAGTGCAAAGAAGCTGATAATTTTAGTTTTATTTCTACTGGTGGTGGAGCTTCTTTGGAGCTTTTAGAGGGAAAAATATTACCAGGATTTAAAAATCTTGATAGAGTAGTTCAATAAGAAATAGTAATTTTACTATATCTAAAAAGTATTGCTTAAAGTATATATGATAAAATAATATTATATATTTTTATAAGATTAAATTTATGTAGGAGGAAGCTATGCTAAAGATTACTAAAAAAGGCGATAAGGCATGGGTTACATTTTCATTTGTACCAGAGTCAGAATGCGAAATTTTTTTGTGTGGAGAATGGAATGAGTGGCAAGATGAAAAGATGAAAGTAAAAAAAAATGGCGAGCATTATTTAACTAAGATCCTAAAGTGTGATGCATCTTATGAGTTTGGTTATAAGGTTAACAATATCTGGATTTTTGAATCTGAAGTGGAAACTGTAGAGTCACCCTTTGGATCAAAAAACTCACTTTTAAAACTATAAAATAAATAAACTTTAGGAGCTTAAATATGAAAGCAGTAGTAATGGCAGGTGGATTTGGCACTAGAATCCAACCATTAACACACTCAAGACCAAAACCGATGTTACCAATAATGAATAGACCTATGATGGAGCATACGATGATGATGCTCAAAGATTTAGGCATTAAAGAGTTTATAGTTCTTCTCTATTTTAAGCCAGAAATTATTCAAGATTATTTTAAAGATGGCAGCGATTTTGGGATTAAAATAACATATGTAGTTCCCGATGGAGATTATGGTACTGCTGGAGCTGTAAAATTAGCGCAAGAGCATATAGGTGATGATAATTTTATAATTATTAGTGGTGATTTAGTTACAGATTTTGATTTTAAAAAACTATTTGATTTTCATAAAAAGAAAAATTCTAAGCTCTCTATAGGTTTAACATCAGTTGAGAACCCTCTACAGTTTGGTGTAGTTATCGCAAATAAAGATAGTGTAATTGAGAAATTTTTGGAAAAACCAAGCTGGGGAGAAGTCTTTAGCGATACGATAAATACAGGCATCTATATTATAGAGCCTGAAATATTAGAACATATTCCACAAAATGAAAACTTTGACTTTGCTAAAGATCTGTTTCCTCTACTTATGAAAAAAAATATAGATTTGATGGCGTGTAATTTAGAAGGCTATTGGAGAGATGTTGGAAATCCTGAGAGCTATAGAGAAGTTTATGATGATATATTAAACCATAAGGTCAATTTTAACATCCATGGTAAGCGACAAGAGTATTACGATGGAGTCTTATATAGCGATGAGGGATATGAGCTTGATAAATCTGTTGAGATTACAGGTACAGTGCTTTTAGGTAAAAATGTAAAAATAGGTAAAAATGTAAAATTAAATAATGTAATTATCGGCGATAGTGTAGTTATTAAGTCAGCTTGTAAAATCAGAAATAGTGTATTTTGGGAAAATATCACTGTTGGAAGAGGCGCAAAACTAGATAATTGTATTATTTGTAATAATAATGAGATAGGTATAAATGTAACGGCAAAAGCTGGCTTGATTTTGTCTGAGGGTTGTGAAGTTGGAGAGCTAACAACATTTCAGCAAGATGTTGTGATTTGGCCTGATAAAAAGATTGAACCAGCTTCAATAGTTAGTAATAATCTTGTCCTAGGTAACAAATACAAAAATTCGATATTTGAAGATGGAAGTGTCTCTGGTAAGAGTAATGTAGAGCTCTCTTGTGAGATGGTTACCAAATTAGCTGAAGCCTTTGCTTCGCAGTATCCAATAGGTTCTAATATCATAGTAGGTAGAGACCACGATAAAAGCTCTCGTATGCTCAAACGAGCGTTTTTAGGAGGATTGTTGGCTTCTGGTGTAAATGTTATTGATATAAAAGGTTCTCCACAACCTGTAATAAGACATGAAATTGTCAACAATGACTCTATAGTTGGTGGAGCTAACTTTAAAAGATGTACTATAGACACACTCGGTTCTGAAATCACTCTCTTTAATGAAAATGGAATGAAGATAAGTACAAGTTCATCAAACGCTATAGAAAAAGCATTTTTTACAGAAAAATTTCGTAGAGTAGATTATTCTCAAATTGGTACTATCTTTGAAACAACTCACCATGAAGAGTGTCACAAATATAAAAATGCTATAGAGAGTAAAATCAACAACGGCATCATAAAATGTGGTACTTTTAAGGTAGTAGTGGATTTGATGCACGGTATCATATCTGATATAATGCCATCAATCTTAAACTCCTTAGGTGTAGAAAATATAGTTTTAAACACATATTATGATGAGCATAAACTAGCTAACATTGCACTTTTAGAAAAAAATAGTATAGCAAATACATCTGCAATTGTAAAAAGCTTGGGTTACGATATGGGAGTGCTCATTCATCAAAATGCTAAAACACTAAGTTTGATAACAGAAGAGGGAAAACTCTTAAGTAAGGTAGAGCTACTCTATAGCGTGCTAGAACTTCTAAACCTATCTGTTGTTGGTGAGAAAAAAAGAGTCTTTTTGCCGACTTGGGCACCAGATATAAAGTACTTTGCAAACCTTGAGATAGAGCGTGGTAAATACTCAGATTTTAAACCAAAAGAGCTTATGAAATATGACCTCATTGCTACCGTTGATGGGAACTTTGCTTTTACTGAGTTTAGTTATACCCGAGATGCGATATACTCAACCCTAAAGATAATGGAGCTTATAAGTTGCCATAAAGTTAAACTCTCTAAGCTTGCTGAATCTATAGAGGAGTTCTATTATAAAACTTTTAAGATTGATTGTGACCAATCACTTAAAGGTAAGATGATGAGAAAGTTCCTCGAAGATGCAAAAGATAAAAAATCATCCACTGATGATGGTGTTAAAATTTGGGAAAACGAAACAGACTGGATTTTAATGATTCCAGATCAATATAATAATCATCTAAATATCTATATCCAAGCAAAAGATGATGACTCTGGTAACGCAATTTATGAAAAATATAGTGATAAAATTTCAAAATGGTCAAAAGAATAAAGGATGAAATTTGAATCTTAGTTTTATATGGCACATGCATCAACCTGACTATCGGGATGCTAACGGTATTATGCAGATGCCATGGGTTTTTCTGCATGCAATAAAAGATTATTATGATATGCCTTGGATGCTTTATAGACATAAGGGTTTAAAAGCTACTTTTAATATAACTTCTCCACTTATATCACAGCTTAAGCTCTACTATCGCAGGGCAGATGAGCATGATAAGTTTTTAGCTCTTTGGCTTAGCGATCCAACTCTTTTAGATGAAAAATCAAGAGCTTGGATTTTAAAAATCTGTAAAAGTACGCAATACGATACTATGGTTAAAGAGTTTCCAAGATATAAAGAGTTGTATTATAGAGAGCATTTTAATAATAATGAACTTTTAGATATTGAAGTACTTTTTATGCTCTCTTGGTGTGGTATCTACTTAAGACAAAATTCTCAAGTTGTAAAGCATCTGATTCAAAAGAGTAGAGACTATGATTATGAAGATAAGGCTTTGCTTTTAACAGAGCTCTCAGGATTTGTATCTAGCATCTTTGATTACTACTCTAAACTACACAGTGAGGGTGTTATTAGCATATCTACAACGCCTTTGAATCATCCTATATTGCCACTACTCTTAGATATGAAAAATGCAATCTATGCAAATCCTAGTACAAATATTCCAAAAGATTATATGACGCTAGCAGATGATGCATCGTTGCAGGTAGTAAAATCAAAAGAGCTATTTGAGGAAACTTTTGGGTTCGTACCAAATGGATTTTGGCCTGCAGAGGGTTCAGTAGATGAAAAAACTGTGGCACTTCTAAGTGAGCACAATATCAAATGGATAGCGACGGATGAAGAGATACTGTTTAAATCCATAAATTCTCGCAACAGAGATAATCTCTATAAAGCATATGAATATAATGATATGTGTATCGGATTTAGAGACCACTATTTAAGTGATTTGATTGGTTTTTCATATAGACATCAAGATGCCGAATCTGCCGCAAACAATTTTGTAAGTGAGCTTCAAAAAATAGAACACAATAACAATAAAGGTACAGTTTTTGTTATTTTAGATGGTGAAAATGCATGGGAATTTTATAAAAATAATGGCTTTGATTTTTTTGATGCGCTCTATAGTAAACTAGGTCATCTCTCTTGGTGCAAGACTTTAACTATGGATGAAGTCTATGAGTTAGACAAAGTAAAATTACAAAACCTAGCTCCTGGGAGTTGGATTAATGGTGAGTTTAATACTTGGGTTGGTCACAATGAAAAAACTAGAGCTTGGGAACTTATTTACATTACAAAAAGAGATTATCAAAGACATAAAGATGGTTTGAGTGATGAGATTAAAGCTAAGATAAGTGAACATTTTTTAGCTGCAGAGTGTTCAGATTGGTTTTGGTGGTATGGAGATGACCACTATACAGACTTTGGTGTAGAGTTTGATGAGTTATTTAGAAATCACCTGATTGAAATTTATGAGTTAATGAATCTTAAGGCTCCGACAGATATCTTTATACCAATTTTAGAAGAGAAGAGTGTTGTGGACTTTTGGTTAAAACCACAGTCTAATATATCCCCACATATGAACGGAAAACATGACTCATTTTTTGAATGGATTGGCTGTGGTGTTATTGATGAGAGTAAGTTATTTTCAACTATGGATAGACAAAGAGGACCAATAAGAAAAATATTATATGGTCAAGATAGTAAAAATGTATATGTTTCATTTCTAGCTAAAAGGAAGATATTAAGCAGCGATGACTTTGTTCATATAACTATTGAACCTTTAAATATCAAGTCAAAACTACCTTTAATATCGCAAAAAACATTTATAGGGCCAATCGAAGTTGAAGTGGCATTTGAAGATGTGTTTGAGATAAGTATAGATAAAAAGTTAATAGATACTGATTCAATATCTATAATCTTTGAGGTTGAACAAAATGGAAAGATTATCCAATCTCTTCCTGGTTTTGGCGAACTTAAAATTGATTTAGATGACGATTATAGTAAAAACTGGTATGTATAAGGAAAAATAATGCGTAAAGTGTCTTTGTTATTTGGTGTGCATATGCATCAACCAGTTGATAATTTTAGGGAGGCTGTCGATGAAGCTATAGAGCTTTGTTATAAACCTTTTTTTGAGACAATGATTAACTACCCTGATTTTAAATTCAGTGTTCACTGCAGCGGTTGGCTGCTTGATAGAATAAGAAAAAACAGCCCTGATATATTTAAAAATATGAAAACATTAACTGATAGTGGTTCTATAGAGTGGGTAAGCGCAGGCTACTATGAGCCAGTTCTTAGTTCGATCCCCTCAAACGATCGCCAAGCGCAGATAAAAAAACTAAATAAATATATAAAAAAGCATCTAGGCGTAAGTCCAAAAGGGCTATGGCTCACTGAAAGAGTTTGGGAATCTTCAATAGTTCCAGATATAGCGGCTTGTGGGAATGAGTTTGTAATGGTAGATGATTATCACTTTTTAAGTAGTGGTTTTTGTGCCAATAAAATGGACGGATATTATAAAACTGAAGAGAGTGGAGTCGAGATTGGGTTGTTTCCAATAGCGCAATCTTTGAGATATGCCTTGCCATTTTTCAGCGTTGAGCGCTCCATCGAGACAATACTAAATTGTTCACAAAACAAAAACTCTGCAGCCATAATATTCGACGATGCAGAAAAGTTTGGTTTATGGCCAAAAACTCATGAATGGGTATATAAGAAAAAATGGCTAGAGAAGTTTGTGGAAGCTGTGATAGGTCATGAACAGATTAAAACAGAGCATTATAGTGCTTATATGAGAGAAAATCGTTCTATAGGTTTAGCTTATTTGAACAATACTTCGTATTTTGAGATGGGAGAGTGGAGTCTAATGCCAAAGCAAACTATGGCACTAGAGCGTTTAAAACAATCCCTTGGAGATAAATATTTTAATGATATGGCAGTTGCCTTTGTAAAAGGTGGTACATGGAAGAATTTTTTTATAAAATATTTGGAGAGTAATTATCTTCATAAAAGAATGTTAAATCTTAGTTTAAATCAAGATAATTTTGATAAAGACACTTTAAAGTCGCTATATAAACTACAAACAAATGATGTCTTTTGGCATGGTGTTTTTGGAGGTCTTTATCTTCCAAACCTAAGAGATAATGCTTACAGATATCTCCTTGAGATAGAAAAAACAAGAGCTAAAAATCACACAACATATGAAGTTTTAGATATAGATAAAGATGGATATGATGAACTTAAAGTATTGACCCAAAATCTAAGTGTCGTGCTTTCAACAAAACATGGCGCTCAAATGATTGAATTTGGCTCTTTTGATACTCTTTTTAATTGGCAAAACACACTTATGAGAAGGGAAGAGGCTTATCATGAGAAAATTTTAAATCCAAAAAAAGTAGATACAAGAGAACAAAATAGTGAAGATGAGATAGAGACTATACATAGTGACGCAACAGTTATAGATGAGAGTTTAAAAGATGAACTTATATATGACTGGCATCCAAAATATTCATTTATAGACCATTTTAGTTTTGAAGGTTTTTGTTTAGATAATTTTAAAAATCTCTCCTTTAGAGAGGTCGGAGACTTTGCAAATCAAACCTTTACAAAAGCAAAAAATGAAAATACTTTTATTAGAAATGGTGGATTGTATCTAGATAAATCATATCCAACAAGATTAACAAAAGAGTATGCTTTTGATAAAAATAGAGTGGAGCTAGATTTAGAAATCCAAAGTGAATACACGCAAAAACTCTTCTATGCTATGGAGTTTAATTTTCACTTTGCACATCCATATAAAGTGACCTTTAATTCTAAAACTATTGGCGATGGATTTAGTGAGGATGATTGTGATGAGCTCCTTATTGCAGATGATTATACAGAGAGAATTATAAAAATCACAACAAATAAGAAGTGTGATATGTATGGATATGTATTAAATACAATATCTCAAAGTGAGAGTGGTTTTGATAGAGTAGCACAAGGAATATCTTTTATATTTACAACTCCATATGAATCAAACTTAAGTTTAAAAGTTGCAGTAGAGGTGAGTGATGTCTGATATAAGATTAGATACGATTAACAATAAATATGTAATTATCGCACCAGAGAGGTTACATAGACCCAATTTACAAAGTTACTCTAGAGAGAAGAGTTCTAAAGTAAATTGTCCATTTTGTGAGGGCAATGAACATATGACTCCAAATGAGGTCTATGCTCTAAGGTACAATGAACCTAACAAAGGTATGTGGAAAACAAGAGTGGTTCCAAATCTTTATAAAGCGGTTCAGGTTGAACTTGAAGATAAATCTCAAAGGGATGGAGTGTTTGAGTTTAAGTCAGGCGTAGGTGCTCATGAAATCTTAATAGACTCACCTTGCCATGATTGTGATATTAACGATTTGAGTGTTTTTGATGTTGAAAATTGGCTACGAACTATGATTTTAAGAATAGAAGATCTAAAAGATGACAAAAGACTTATACATCTAAGCATCTTTAAAAATTTTGGACAAAATGCTGGAGCTACGCAAGATCACCCTCATACTCAGTTGTTGGCACTTCCAATTATGCCTAAAAAGCAATTAGCTTTTTTAAATAGAAATATAGAATATTACTTCCGCCATGGTCGAGGAAAGATAGAAGATATAGTTCATAATGAGATTAAGGCAAAGAAAAGAGTTTTATATATAGTTGGAAACTTTGTCTCTTTTTGCCCCTATGCAAGTGAGTATCCATTTGAGGTTATGATAGCTCCAACTAAAAATATATCTAGCCTAAACAGATGCTCTAGAGAGGATCTTATAGACTTAGCAAATATCATAAAAATGACATTTAAAAAATTAAATAAGCAACTTGGAGTTTTTGACTATAATTTATTCTTTGATTTAGCGCCATTAAATTTAAACTTTGAGACTGAAAAATACATGCCATATATTGATAAAAACTACCGTTTTACCATAAAAATAACACCTAGAATCTACAGGTCAGGTGGTTTTGAGATTTCTACTGGAATGTTTATAAACAGTGTTGAGCCAGAATACTGTGCAAGATTATTAAGAGGAGACTAAAATGACAAATTCTTTGGCGGGCAGAGTAGCTCCAAAAAGTGAACTTATAGATGTCGCACAGCTTATTGGTTCTTACTATGAACTGAGTATAGATGCCGATATAGAGGCAGAGCGTGTTGCTTTTGGAACTTCTGGTCATCGTGGAAATGCTTTAGTTAAGAGTTTTAATGAGGCTCATGTTATGGCAATTACTCAGGCGGTTTGTGAGTTTAAAAAGAAGATGGGCTATGATGGCGTAATTTTTGTAGCAAAAGATACACATGCTCTCTCCACCGTTGCACAAATGACAGTTATGAGAGTTTGTGTTGCAAATGGAGTCTATGCAGCTATATCAAAAGATGATAACTATACACCTACGCCACTTGTCTCTTTTGCTATCTTAGAGCATAACAAAAAAAGCGAAAAAAAAGCTGATGGAATTGTTATAACACCATCTCATAATCCCCCAGCAGATGGAGGCTTTAAATATAATCCACCAAATGGCGGACCAGCTGATACAGATGTGACTTCGCTTATAGAAAAGCGTGCAAATGAGATACTAAAAAACAGTCTAAAAGACGTAAAAATAGTCAGTTATGATGAGGCTCTTTCATCTAAGTTTTTGAGTGAGTTTGACTTTATAACGCCATATGTTGAAGCACTTGGTGAAATTGTAGATATGAACTCTATTCAAAAATCAAATCTAAAAATTGCGGCAGATGCATTAGGCGGCTCGGCTATAGCTGTGTATGAGAAGATAAAATCACACTATAAGCTTGATATGGATGTTATAAATCCGTATGTGGACTATACTTTTTCATTTATGACGCTTGACCATGATGGCAAGATTCGTATGGATTGTTCTTCCCCTTACTCAATGGCTTCAGTGCTTAGTTTAAAAGACAGCTATGATTTGAGCGTAGCAAACGATACAGATGCTGATAGACACGGAATAGTTACGCCAAAAGCTGGACTGATAAATCCAAACCACTATCTAAGCGTAGCTATATGGTACTTGTTTAAATATAGGAAAAACTTTACAAAAGATTTAAAGGTTGGAAAAACCTTGGTTTCAAGTTCTATGATAGAGCATGTCTGCAGAAGTCTTGACAGAGAGGTTTGTGAAGTTCCAGTTGGCTTTAAGTGGTTTGTTGATGGCTTATATGATGGCTCTTTAGGCTTTGGTGGAGAAGAGAGTGCAGGGGCTTCATTTCTTCGTTTTGATGCGAGTGTTTGGAGTACTGATAAAGATGGAATCATTATGACTCTCTTAGCAGCAGAAATCATGGCAGTCACTGGTAAAGATATAGCAGATATCTACAAAGAGTTTGAAGATGAATTTGGTAAATCTTACTACGACCGTATAGATGCACCCGCTAGTTTGGAGCAAAAAAAGATATTAAAAACACTTAAGGCTGAGTTTATAAATATTGAAACATTAGCTGGTGAGAAAATTGAGAAAATTTTAAGCAACGCTCCTGGAAATGGTGCAGAGATAGGCGGACTCAAAATTGTGACAAAAAATGGCTGGGTGGCAATGCGTCCATCTGGAACTGAGGATATATATAAAATATATGCAGAGAGTTTTATCTCTAGGGAGCATTTAACTCAGTTACAAAAAGAGGCTCAAACAATCATGCAAGAGTTGTTTAAGAGTATATAATGAAGGTACTTTTTGCTTCAAGTGAGATGTATCCATACGCTAAAAGTGGCGGCTTAGCAGATGTTGCTGCCTCACTTCCAAAATCACTAGCAGAGTTTGTAGATATATCAACTCTTATGCCATTTTATAGCTTTATGAAAAAAGATGGTTTAATCATGGAACATAGTGATGAGATTGAGTTAGGCGAAGTCTCTTATGGGTTAAAGTTTTATAAAAAAGCCAACACTACTACATATTTTGTAGAAGCCGCGCTTCTTAGTGATACACAAAATCTTTACGCAGATGAGTTTGGAGACTATGCAAACAATGATTTACGCTTTGGGATTTTTTCAAAAGCTATAATTGTTTTAGCAAAAAAATTAGAGGTAGAACTACTGCATCTAAATGATTGGCATACAGCTCTTAGCTCTTTATATCTTAAAGAAGAAAAATCAAAAATCAAAACTATTCTTACTATTCATAATCTCGCCTATCAAGGACTCTTTTCTAAGGATTCGCTAGAGAGACTCTCTATAGACAAAAAATATTTTAACACTGATGGATTAGAGTTTTATGACAAGGTCAACTTCTTAAAAGCTGGCATCGCATATAGTGATGCCATCACTACAGTTAGTCCAACTTATGCAAAAGAGATTTTAACACAGGAGTTTGGCTGTGGACTTGATGGTTTTTTAAACTACCATAAAGATAAGCTCTATGGAGTCTTAAATGGTATAGACAAGACTCTGTTTAATCCAAAAACGGATAAGTATCTGTACAAAAATTATGATTATAATAGTTTGGAGATAAAGCAAGAAAATAAAAAAGCTTTTTTAAAAACTTTCTCTTTAAAAAAATCTAAACTTCCTCTTTTTGTTATGATAACTCGCATCGTTGAGCAAAAAGGTATAGATTTGATTATAGAGTCACTGAAAAAATTAGTGTCAAAAAAATTAAATCTGCTTATTGTAGGAGAGGGGAGTTCAGAATTTGCAACTAAGCTTGAAAGGCTTTCAAACAAGTATGAAAACTTTGAGTTTATAAACACATATAATGAAGAGTTATCTCATAAAATTTATGCAGCTGCAGACTTTTTACTAATGCCATCAAGGTTTGAGCCTTGTGGGCTTAACCAGATGATTGCAATGAGTTATGGAACTCTGCCTATTGTTCATGAAGTAGGTGGACTCAAAGATAGTGTTGTTGATGATGTCGATGGGATTGTCTTTAAAGACGAGAGTAAAAAAGATTTGCTAAGAGCAGTCAAAAGAGCTATAAAACTCAAAAAAAATAGTGAAAAATTTAACTCTATGAGGATAACTGCTATGAAAAAAAATCTCTCATTTACTAAGAGTGCGCTTAAATATATAGAGATTTATAAAAAGGTTATAGCATGACTTTAGTTATAGATGCTGGTGGGACATATCTTCGTGCTGAGATTCATAGACACGATAGAGTTGTAAAAACATTAAAAGAAAAAAGCTCAGCTTTTGGATTGGCATCTTGGATTGAGACAATAATAAAAGAGCATAAAGATATAAAAACTATCTGCATCTCTTATGCTGGTCAGGTAAAAAATGGAGTAATAATCTCCGCTCCAAATATCAAAGTAGATATCCACGAGATAAAAAACTATTTTAAAGAGAAGTATGACATTACACTTTTTATAGAAAATGATTTAAATTGTGCAGTTTTGGCTGAGAGTGTTTATCTTGAAGAAGATGATGTTTGTGCTATCTACGTGGGAACTGGACTTGGTCTTGGAGTTGTTAGCTCAGGAAGGCTTATAACTGGTTTTAGTGGAGTGGCGACAGAGTTAGGTCATATTCCTTACAAAAAAGCACCTTTTATTTGTGGGTGCGGCAAAAACAACTGCATCGAACTCTTTGCTTCAGGCTCAGCACTAGATAAGTGGAAAAAACATAAAAATATAGATAGCAAATTAACTCTAGAAGAGCTAAAAGAGACTTCAGAGTTTAGCGAGATATATGAAGAGTTTGAAGTCGCACTGCTATACGCAATCTCAACTGCCATCACACTTTTTAATCCAAAAGTTGTTGTTTTAGGTGGTGGTGTAATAGAGTCAAATCCACAACTTGAGAGTATAATAGCTTCAAAGATAAAAGAGTATGCGATGCCTGTTGCACTAAATGGTGTGAAGATAATTAAAACGAAACTAAAAAATGCGCCAATAGTTGGTGCTTTAATGCTAAAGGGTTTAAGATGAGTAAGAAAAAATTAAACATACTATTTGCGGCATCTGAGGTTGTTCCCTATGCTAAAACTGGAGGCTTGGCAGATGTTGCAGGCGCACTTCCAAAAGCTATAAAAGAGTTAGGGCATAACATTATAGTTGTGATGCCAAGATACTACCAGATAGATACAGCAAATCTAACAAAACTTCAAGCACCACTAGGCGTTCCTATGGGAGTTATGGGAGAATTCTGGGCAGGTGTTTATACAACTATGATGCCAAATAGCAAAGTGCCAATATACTTTATAGATTATGAAGAGTATTTTGGTAGAAGCAAACTCTATGAAGATGATGGCGGGGAGAGTTTTAAAGATAATGATAACCGTTTTATATTTTTCTCTAAAGCGGCTCTTCAACTATCTAAGATGCTAAACTTTGCACCAGATATTATCCATGCAAACGATTGGCATACGGCTACGATGCCACTTCTTATGAGAACTAGATTTTATCATGATTTTGCATATACTAAATCAGTTTTAACTATACACAACCTACAACATCAAGGTCACTTTTTCAAAGGTGCTATAGATGTTATGGAAGTTGGCTGGAACTATTTTAATGCACATGATTTAGAGAGTAATGATGGAGTAAACTTTTTAAAAGGCGGAATATCAAGAGCAGATGCAGTTACAACAGTTTCTAAAAAATATGCACATGAGATTCAAACACAAGAATTTGGTTTTGGTTTAGAACATCATATGCAAGCCCATGCGCATAAGATATATGGCATCTTAAATGGTGTGGATTATGATGAGTGGAATCCTTCAGTTGATAAGCTTATTGCCAAAAAATATGACATTGATGATATGAGTGGAAAAGTAGAATGCAAGCGAGATATTCAAAAACACTTTGGACTTGAACTTAGAGATGATGTAGCTATGATAGGTTTTGTCGGAAGATTTGTAGAGCAAAAAGGTATAGCTATGATTGCTTCCATCCTTAACTCTATACTAGATTTTGATGTTCAAATAGTTGTGCTTGGAACGGGTGAGAAGTGGGCAGAAGACTTCTTTAGCACGACTTCTTACTATCGTCCAAACTTTGCTGTGCATGTAGGCTATTCAGATGCACTAGCTCATAAGATAGAAGCGGCAAGTGATATGTTTTTGATGCCATCACTCTTTGAGCCATGTGGACTAAACCAAATCTATAGTTTGAGATATGGAACTTTGCCAATAGTAAGAGCAACAGGCGGTTTGGATGACACTATCCATAACTACGATGAGTTTCATGAGAGCGGAAACGGATTTAAGTTTTATGAGGCTTCAAATGATGCACTTTACCACACTATAAAGTGGGCACTAGATGTTTACTATAACGCTCCGGACTCATTTCTTGCTATGCAAAAAAGAGCAATGAGTGAGTATTTTGGTTGGGATAGTGCAGCTTTAGAATATGTAGATATTTATAAAAATATTTTAGGAAAATAATATGAACTATGATATGTTTTACGATGTGACTCTCTTTAATGATTTGGATATCTATCTATTTAAAGAGGGTACTCACTCAAAACTCTATGAACATTTAGGTGCGCATCTATACACAAGAGATGGAATTAACGGCACATACTTCTCTGTTTGGGCTCCAAATGCAAATAGTGTAACAGTTAGAGGAGATTTTAACTCTTACGATACAAACTCCCATTCATTAAAGAAAAGAGATGATGAGTCTGGGATTTGGGAGGGTTTTATCTCTAATGTTGAACAAAACATGACATATAAGTACCATATAAATTCAGGTTCTGAAAATGCAAATCCAGATAAAGCTGATCCTTTTGCTTTTTGCTCTGAAGTTGCACCTGCCTCAGCTTCAAAGGTTTATGAGCTTGCTGGTTATGAGTGGGAAGATAAGAAATGGATGAAAAAAAGAGCTAAAAATAACTCTCATAAAGCACCTATCTCTATCTACGAGGTTCATTTGGGTTCTTGGAGAAGAAAAGTTGAAGAGTCCCATCGCTACTTAACATATATAGAATCCGCAAAAGAGTTAGCCGTTTACTTAAGGGAGATGAACTTTACACATATAGAACTTCTACCAATTACAGAGTTTCCATTTAAAGGTTCTTGGGGTTATCAAGTTACAGGTTACTTCGCACCAACGGCTAGATTTGGCACACCTCATGAGTTTATGCAGTTTGTAGATATTATGCATGAGCACGATATTGGAGTTATCCTAGACTGGGTGCCATCGCACTTTGTGACAGATGGACATGGTCTTATGAACTTCGATGGAACTTGTCTTTATGAGCATAAAGATCCAAGAAAGGGATATCATCCTGAGTGGAAGAGTGCTATCTTTAACTACGATAGAAATGAAGTTCGTGCCTTTTTAATCAGCTCGGCAATGTTTTGGCTTGAGTATTACCACATAGATGGCATAAGAGTAGATGCGGTTGCATCTATGCTCTATCTTAACTACGCAAGAGAAGATGGAGAGTGGGAGCCAAATGAGGATGGTAGTAATGTAAACCGTGGAGCAGTTAAGTTTTTAGAGCAGTTAAATGTTACTGCTTATGGAGAGTTTAGCGATATCATGATGATTGCAGAAGAGTCAACAAACTACTCAAAAGTATGTGGAACGGTCAGTGATGGTGGACTTGGCTTTGGTTACAAATGGAATATGGGTTGGATGCATGATATTTTAAAATATATGAAATTTGACCCCATTTATAGAGAACATCATCATAAAGATTTGACCTTTAGTTTTGTCTATATGTTCAATGAAAACTATGTACTTCCACTTAGTCACGATGAAGTTGTTCATATGAAGGGTTCTTTGATAAACAAGATGCCAGGAGATAACTATAAAAAGTTCGCAAACTTGCGTTCACTTTTTTCGTTGATGATGTCTCATCCTGGAAAAAAACTACTCTTTATGGGTGGAGAGTTTGCACAGTTTGCAGAGTGGAATTATGAGCAAAGCTTGGACTGGCATCTATTAGAGTACAAAGAGCATAAAGGTATGCAAAAGACTGTAAAAGAGTTAAACAGACTATATATATCAGAGCCATCCTTGCATCTTAATGATGTTGAGAAAGAGGGCTTTGAGTGGATAGAAGAGAATGACCATCAAGCCAATGTTATCTCATTTATCAGATGCGGCGCGAAAAAAACAAAACCCATAATAATAGTGTGTAATTTCTCAGATAAAGAGCATGTAGGTTACAATTTAGGTGTACCAACTAAAGGCACATACGAAGAGATTTTTAACTCAAATGAAGAAGAGTTTGGTGGTTACGGTGCGGCAAATACAACTCCTATAAAGTCAACAAAAGAGAGCTGTCATGGAAGGGAAAATATGATAAAAATCAACCTTGCATCTCTGAGCGTTAGTTATTTTAAAAAGTGCTGATTCGATAATTAACATCAAGAGTCTTGTTAAGTTTTACGCAAGCGAGGTTTCTAGGAACGCTAACCAATGGCGTCCTCCACGATGAACCTCGTATATAAGGCTTGTCAATCAAATACTAACATAAAAGTCAAACAGTACGAAGCAAACATCCTGAACTAGATTCCGTGTCAAGCACGGAATGACGGAATGCGCGTCATCTTGAACAAACAAACTGTCATTCTGAACTAGATTCCGTGTCAAGCACGGAATGACGGAATACGCGCCATCTTGAACAAACAAACTATTATCCTAAACAAGCAAACTGTCATCCTGAACTTGATTCAGGATCCAACTTAATAATTGTTCAGAACATTGGATTAAAGGTTTGTAAAGGTAAGTAAAACTCTCCCTACAATATGAACATCTTCTTGAGGGTAAATCAGATGAGAATATTTGGGGTTGATAGATAGAAGGCTTCTACTCTTTAAATCATAGCTTTTAACCCACATTTTAGCTCCATGAAATAAAACATAAATAGCCTCATCGATGAGCAGTTTTTGTGATAAATCAGCTACTATAATAGCTCTGTGCTTGATAACAGGCTGCATAGATTCTCCATCTACTAAGAGGGTAAAGAGAGAAGCCTCTTTAAAGTCACTTGTAAGTAGATTTCTTGAAAAAACTAAGTCCTTTGTCTTATGTTCATCAAAAACATCAATATATTGTAAGTTTATTGTATCTATGATTTATCCTTTTAATCCGATGCACCACACCTTAAAAAGGTGTGAGACTTGATTTTATCTCTTTACAAAGTATCTAACACTAGGCGAACTTGAATCTATATGAAGAAGTTTATAGCCATGTTTTTTAACATCTATGGGGATGTTGTTTATGCTCTGAGGGCAATCACTAATGACCTCTAGTATATCATCATCTCCTAACTCTCTAAGAGCCTCTATAGTCTTTATAGCTGGATATGGACATGGTTCTGTTTGCATATCTAAACGGTGTGTAGGTGTTGGTATGTTATTTTGCATAATTTTCTGCCTTTAGTTTGTTTGAGTAATTTTTTTCTATCTTTAGTATAAGTAAAAATAGCAAAAATAGTAATAAGTAGTTAAAGAGTAATCCGCCATAAGCTCCAAATGATTCAAGCAAGTTTATCTTTGGCCATGAAGTAGCAACAATTGGTGCTATATCATCCCAAACAAAAGCTAGAAGCGTGGCACCTATGACATTACCGATGCCTACTATCCAAAAGTGAGTTTGACCCTCGACGGCTCTATACATCCAACCACACTCACATCCCCCAGCTACAACGATACCAAAGCCAAACAGAGCTCCACCTATGATGGTGTTTGGTCCTGCCCACATTATTTTAGGAGCAACTCCAATCATTATATAGCTAAAGATGCCAATGGTAGAGACTGCCATTGCGATAACGATAGCTCTTGACATTTGACTTCTTCCAGTGATAAAAAGGTCTCTAAATGCAGAGGTAAAGCAGATTTGTGCTTTTGCGATGATAAGTCCAAATGCAGAGCCAAAGAGCATAGCGATGCCAAGTTTTGTAGAGCCAACAAAGAAGATAAGGTACAAAGCCCAAACTATTATAAGTGAGAAAACAATAGTACCAAATGTGAAAAATCCCTTAGCACTATCTTTTTGCATAACCTGCGGAACATCACACGATATCTTTTGCATCTGTATTTTAGAGCGAAATAGTTTTAACTGAGTAAATTTCACCCCAAAATAGACTCCAACTATCATAGCTATAGTAAAAAACCAAGCGTGGGCTGAAAACTGCGGGATACCAGTAAAGAGGCTTGCAAGGTTGCATCCCATGCCAAGTCTAGCACCAAAGCCAGCAATGATGCCTCCAATTAGGGCTTGATAGATTCTTATCCGACTAGCAGGAAGGCGAAATTTTAGCTTATTTCCCCAAAGAGTTGCAGCTATAATGCCCCCAAACATACCAATAATCATAACACCATCGACTCTAGTTAAGGAATTTCCTTTCATGCCCATAATGTTGAAATATCCCCAATCACTTATATCTACTCCGAGGGATTCTAAAATATGTCCACCCCATCTTGTAAACTCGCCTGTAACAGCCCAGTAAGTTCCAGTGATTCCAAAGTAGTAGACAGATAAAACGCCAAGTGCGATGACTGCGGGTGTGGGTTTCCAAAAAGATATTAACATCTTTTTTAACTCATGAGTTATACTCATTCTTCTCTCCAAAAATTAGGTTTAAGATGACAAAAATGAAGTTTTTACACAAGTCGCTAAAAATCAAATGTCCATTTGTTCCACAAATCTAAGCAAATTGTAGTCAAAGAAATCTTTATTTTTTATAAAAAGGTAAAATATTTTTTACTATATTAATATTATTTTAACATTATTGTAAGTAAAATACTTCCTAGACATTGACCTATGGAATAGGTGTACATAGATGCCAGACTCTTTCGCACTCTTTGAACTCCCCATTTCATAAATAATTTTAAGGTTACTAAATGAACAATCAACATAGATTGACCAAGTTCGTTCAAGCAGCTGGTTGAGCAGCAAAGATGGGTCCGGGGGATCTAAAACATAGTGTTTGCTCACTCATTCCAGATGATGAAAATGTTCTTGTAGGTTTTGAAAACTCAGAAGATGCTTGTGTATATAAACTGCACGACGACGAGGCTCTTGTACAGACTCTCGACTTTATAACGCCTGTGGTAGATGACCCATTTATCTATGGCAAGATAGCAGCTGCAAACTCGCTCTCAGATATCTTTGCAATGGGTGCTGAGGTTAAAACGGCTCTAAATATTGTAGGTTTTGATAGTACAAATCATCAAAAAGAGGTCTTAGTAGAGATACTGCGTGGTGGAAACGAGAAGATAAAAGAGTGTGGTGGCGTTCTTATGGGCGGTCACACCATAGAGTCACCAGAGATGTACTACGGACTTAGTGTAACTGGGTTGATTCATCCAGATATGATTTATAGAAATAACACTCCAAAAATAGGGCATGTTTTAGTTCTTACAAAGCCCATCGGTATGGGAATTTTAACTACTGCTATAAAGAGAGATTTGCTAGGCGAGCCAACTATGCTTGAAGCTATAAAAGTGATGCAAGAGTTAAACTATATGCCATCAAAGCTTCTTCGTGGATTTAAAGTTAGTGCTTGTACTGATGTGACAGGTTTTGGGCTTTTAGGTCACGCGTTAGAATCTACAAATGATGGAGTTAGCATAAAAATAGATGCAGCAGAGGTTCCTATAATGACGGATGCGATTGCCTTGTCACTTGATGGTGTAGTGCCTGGTGGAACTAAGAAAAACATGGCTTACTTACAAGACAAAGTTGCATTCACTAAGAGTGCAGAGCATCTTCGTTTGATGCTCTGTGATGCGCAAACTTCTGGCGGTCTTTTAGTCTCGATGGATGAGCGAGATGCAAAAGAGTATATAAAGATGATAGAAGAGTATAGTTTTGGATATGCGAGAATCATTGGAAGTGTAGAGCCAAGAGGGCTGGTTGCTATTGAAGTTTTTTAACTTTGGTGAGAAGGCGAAGGAATCGAACCTCCCGAGGCTTTGTCAGCAAAACCTCCATCAGGGTTGAAGCCTGTGGCGTCCACCAGGATCGCATGCCCCCCAAAGTGAGATAGAAGTTTACATCATAAAGTATAAAACCAAGATAAAAGGGTAAAAATGTTTTTACTAAAATCAATTCCCAAAGTTGACAAATTTATAGCTCATCAAGAGTT
>JAQUFE010000093.1 GCA_028684815.1 Sulfurimonas sp. | reverse complement strand
GCTGAAGATATCGAGGGAAGATTTAACAAGATAGAGGCTCAGTATGAGTTTAACTTCACTCTTCCAAAAGGTTCATACGCAACTGTTCTTATAGAAGAAATCGCAAAGCGTAAGCTTCTTTAGAAAGTTCGAAGAGCTTCTTTAGAAAGCGTAAGATAAACGAATAAAAGGATAAAAATATAATGAGTAAACATATAACGTCGGCCATTTCACAAACTTTTGGTAAGTTTGCAAATAGAGAGTTTTCAGGGTGGTTTCAAAAGATTGTTAATAACTCTTATGTAAGTTTGATGGGCTTAGATATGAGTGAATTTAACTCGCCAAATTCATATAAAAGTCTAAATGCACTCTTTACAAGAAAACTTAAACAAGATAGAACTTACTCTTTAGATGCAGATGATTTTATATCTCCTTGTGACTCTTTAGTCTCAGCTTGTGGCAAGCTACAAAAGGATTATGCACTTCAGATAAAAGGCATGAGATATTCAAGTGATGAACTTTTGGGTGAACACTTTAGTGATGATGAGAAAAGTAGCGTTTATGATGGAGATTTTATAAACTTTTACCTCTCTCCAAAAGATTATCATCGTTACCATATTCCAACAAATCTAAAGGTCTTAAAAGCTGTGCATATTCCAGGAAAACTCTATCCTGTAAATAATCCTTCACTTAAAAAAAGACTAAATCTCTTTATAGAGAATGAGAGAGTTGTTTTGATGTGTGAAAACTCAAGCGGCAAAAAGTTTTTTATAGTCTTAGTTGGAGCTTTAAATGTTGGTGTAATGCAAGTCTCGTTTGAGTCTGCTATAAAAACAAATGCATCTGCGACAAGCCCAAGTGTTTATGAGTACAAAGATCTCTACTTAAACAAAGGTGATGATTTTGGGTGCTTTGAGATGGGCTCAACTATCGTTATCTTGGCACAAAAAGATATGTTAGAACTTAAAGACATAGATAACACAGATGTAAAATATGGAGATACTATAGCTAGAAATGTATAAAACAAAAGAAGAAAAGCAAAAATACATAGAGAAAATTTTTAAAGATAAAGCGCTATTTGAGTGGGAAGTATTGCATGTATCTTCTCACTATGATAGACTTGAAATCATGGAGGTTTTAGCACATATTTTAGTTCGAGAAAAATTAAGATATGAGCTGAATTTCTTATATTTAAAAAGCTATGATGATTTTAATTTTTCACAAATAGTAAATATTATATTTCACGAGATTGCCAATGAGTGGGTTAGTTTTGCAACTGATATTTTACACTACCCAAAGCAAGATGCTATACAAGAGCTTCAAAATAAAATAAGAGTACGGTTTATCCACTCTTTAGCTAAAGAGTACTATGAAAAATATAGACGAAAAATTTTTGAAGAGGTTGGAGATACTTTTATAGAACTAGTAGCAAATGCTAGCAGTGAAAAAAGCATAACAAGAGTGATTCATGAAACTTTAGAAAGTAGCTTAATCAAAAACAGACAGATATTGGATATGCATAATTTTAAACAACTCTATAAGAGAACAAAGATAGCTAGAAATATAAAAAGTTCTGATATTAATAGTCTAAAAATCAAGATAAATGACTTAAAAGCTCTCTACGGAGATGCTAAGATAAAAACAGATGAAAAAGAGAAACTCTATAGCCAGATAGAGAGAACTCATAAAGAACTAGACAAAGTTGCAAGCTATTCACTTGACCATTTTGACAAAGCTATAAAGAGATTAAAAGACACAATGGTCCAGTCTATGATGAGCATGACTAACTCTAAGCTTTAGCTTTATGGATTTTTGTAGAAAAAAGAAGAATTACGAATTTGTGATTTTAGTCATAGTGATAATAAGGAAAAAAGGTGTTTGTTATGAGGATTATTAAGTGAATTTAAATCTATACTCTTCTCTAAGTGATGGATATAAAAATAATTCACAAAAGATAAGGATATTGACTGAAAATTGGGTGAATGAAAATATATATTGTCCTAGTTGTGGACATAATGTAAATGAATATAAAAACAATAAGCCAGTTGCAGATTTCTTTTGTTCAAGATGCAGTGAAGATTATGAGTTGAAAAGCAAAAAAGGCAATTCACTTGGTAAAACTATTGCCGATGGTGCATATAACACTATGATTGAGCGAATTATTGGTGATGCTAGTCCAAATTTTTTCTTTTTAAACTATGAAAAAGATACATATAATATATTAAATTTTGTTGCAACACCAAATTATATGTTTATTCCAGAAATGATTAGAAAAAGAAAAAAAGGTATTCCAAATAGACCAAACTATTTTATGTGCAATATTGATATATCTAGTATTCCTAATAGTGGTAAAATATCTTATATTAAAGATGGCAAAGTACAAAGTAAAGACAAAGTGATAGATGAGTGGAATAAGACAATTTTTTTAAAACAAGGATATAATTTAAAATCAAAAGGTTGGATTTTAGATATTATAAAGTGTATAGAAAAATTGGGCAAGAATAATTTTGAACTTAGGGATATGTATCAATTTGAAAAATATCTAAAGTTGAAGCATCCGGATAATAGTAATATTCAAGCGAAAATCAGACAGCAATTGCAACTACTTAGAGATAGAAATTATCTAGAATTTGTAGGTCGTGGAAAATATAGGATAAGTTAACATGGAATTTAAAGTAAATATTACAGAAGTTTTATCAAGAGTAATAGTTGTAGAAGCAGATAGCAAAGAAGAGGCTCTAAATAGAGTTTCAGATATGTATAATAGCGAAGAAATAGTTTTAGATTATTCTGACTTTAATGATGATGTTAAGATTGAAATAATTTGCGAAAAGAGTGAAAGTCCTAAAACTTATAGGTAGCTATAGCTCTAAAGTAGTTTGCATCTTTTTTATTTGAGGTGAACTTTAGACTTTCATATCTTAGATAGATGGATGCTTCTTTGGTAAAGAAGTGTTTGAAGTGAAGATAGTAAGCGTTAAAATCATCGCCTCTCTTATCTTTTGTTTGTGTGTTTGTGAGTGTGAGGGCTATCTCACTATGAAAATCTCCAAGGTTTAGGTCATGACTAGCCTTTAGCATCCAAGTCTCTGGTTTATAGTTTCCTCTGCCGTTTGCTATCATTGAAGTTGTATAGACTTTTGCTGCACCACCATAACCT